>NZ_JBFASK010000008.1:0-36436 GCF_040677675.1 Streptomyces sp. NPDC053755
CCGCATCCTCATCGTCGACGACGAGCCCGCCGTACGGGAAGCCCTGCGGCGCAGCTGCTCGTCCACGGTCCGGGACCAGGCGCCCCGGGAGGCGGGTACGCCGAAGGGCGGTCACCCCGTACGCAACGGGGTGACCGCCCTTCGGCGCTTCAAGCGACTCGCTTACTGGTTGTACGGACCGTAGTCGTAGTCCTCCAGCGGGACGGCCTGGCCGGAGCCGGTGCCGAACGGCGAGTAGTCGATGTCGTCGTAGCCGACGGCCGAGTACATCGCGGCCTTGGCCTCCTCGGTCGGCTCGACCCGGATGTTGCGGTAGCGGGACAGACCCGTACCGGCCGGGATGAGCTTACCGATGATGACGTTCTCCTTGAGGCCGATGAGGCTGTCGGACTTGGCGTTGATCGCCGCATCCGTCAGGACTCGGGTCGTCTCCTGGAAGGAGGCGGCCGACAGCCAGGATTCCGTCGCCAGCGAGGCCTTGGTGATACCCATCAGCTGCGGACGGCCGGAGGCGGGGTGACCGCCCTCGGTGACCACACGACGGTTCTCGGTCTCGAACTTCGAGCGCTCGACGAGCTCGCCCGGCAGCAGCTCCGCGTCGCCGGACTCGATGATCGTCACACGGCGCAGCATCTGCCGGATGATGATCTCGATGTGCTTGTCGTGGATCGACACGCCCTGCGAGTTGTAGACCTTCTGGACTTCGCCGACCAGGTGGACCTGGACCGCGCGCTGACCGAGGATCCGCAGCACGTCGTGCGGGTTGGTGGCACCCACGGTGAGCTTCTGGCCCACCTCGACGTGGTCGCCCTCGCCCACGAGCAGACGGGCGCGCTTCGAGATCGGGAACGCCGTCTCGTCGCTGCCGTCGTCCGGGGTGACGACGATCTTCTTGGTCTTCTCGGTCTCCTCGATGCGGACGCGGCCGGCCGCCTCCGAGATCGGGGCGACACCCTTGGGCTGACGGGCCTCGAAGAGCTCGACGACACGGGGCAGACCCTGGGTGATGTCGTCACCGGCCACACCACCGGTGTGGAAGGTACGCATCGTCAGCTGGGTGCCGGGCTCACCGATGGACTGGGCGGCGATGATGCCGACCGCCTCACCGATGTCGACCAGCTTGCCGGTGGCCAGCGAACGGCCGTAGCAGAAGGCACAGGTGCCGACCGCGGACTCACAGGTCAGGACCGAACGGGTCTTGACCTCCTCGACACCCGCGTTCACGAGGGCGTCGATCAGCACGTCACCCAGGTCGACGTTGGCCGGCGCGATGACCTTGCCGTCCACGACGACGTCCTCGGCGAGCATCCGCGCGTACACGGAGGTCTCGACGTCGTCCGTCTTCCGCAGGATGCCGTCGGCACCCTTCTCGGCGATCTTCAGCTTCAGACCGCGCTCGGTGCCGCAGTCCTCCTCGCGGATGATCACGTCCTGCGAGACGTCCACCAGACGACGGGTCAGGTAACCCGAGTCGGCGGTACGCAGGGCGGTGTCGGCCAGACCCTTACGGGCACCGTGCGTCGAGATGAAGTACTCGAGGACGGAGAGACCCTCACGGAAGGACGCCTTGATGGGACGGGGAATCGTCTCGTTCTTGGCGTTCGACACCAGACCACGCATACCGGCGATCTGCCGCATCTGCATCATGTTTCCTCGGGCACCCGAGTCAACCATCATGAAGATGGGGTTCGTCTTGGGGAAGTTGGCGTTCATGGCCTCGGCGACCTCGTTGGTCGCGCGGGTCCAGATGCCGATGAGCTCGTGAGTGCGCTCTTCCTTGGTGATGAGACCGCGCTCGTACTGCTTCTGGACCTTCTCGTCCTGCTCCTCGTAGCCCTTGACGATGGCCTTCTTGGCCTCGGGCACGACGACGTCCGAGATGGCGACGGTGACGCCGGAGCGGGTCGCCCAGTAGAAGCCCGACGCCTTCAGGTTGTCGAGCGTCGCCGCCACGATGACCTTGGGGTACCGCTCGGCGAGGTCGTTGACGATCTCGGAGAGCTGCTTCTTGCCGACGGAGTAGTCGACGAACGGGTAGTCCTCGGGCAGCAGCTCGTTGAAGAGCGCGCGGCCCAGGGTCGTCCGCAGGCGGAACGAGTCACCCTGCTGCCACTGCGGCTCGCCCTCCTCGGCGACCGGGGGGACCCAGCCGCGCGGGGGAACGGTGCCGATCGGGAAGCGGATGTCGATCTGCGACTGCAGCGCCAGCTCGCCGGCGTCGAACGCCATGATCGCCTCGGCCGTGGAGCCGAACGCGCGGCCCTCGCCCTTGGTGTCACGCAGCTCACCGTCGGTGGTCAGGAAGAACAGACCGAGGACCATGTCCTGGGTCGGCATCGTGACCGGACGGCCGTCGGCCGGCTTGAGGATGTTGTTCGAGGACAGCATCAGGATGCGGGCCTCGGCCTGCGCCTCCGCGGAGAGCGGCAGGTGCACGGCCATCTGGTCACCGTCGAAGTCCGCGTTGAACGCGGTGCAGACGAGCGGGTGGATCTGGATGGCCTTGCCCTCGACCAGCTGGGGCTCGAAGGCCTGGATGCCGAGGCGGTGCAGCGTGGGCGCACGGTTCAGCAGGACCGGGTGCTCGGCGATGACCTCTTCGAGGACGTCGTACACGACCGTGCGGCCGCGCTCGACCATCCGCTTGGCGCTCTTGATGTTCTGCGCGTGGTTCAGGTCGACCAGGCGCTTCATCACGAACGGCTTGAAGAGCTCCAGCGCCATGGCCTTCGGCAGACCGCACTGGTGCAGCTTCAGCTGCGGACCGACGACGATGACGGAGCGCGCGGAGTAGTCCACACGCTTGCCGAGCAGGTTCTGACGGAATCGGCCCTGCTTGCCCTTCAGCATGTCGCTGAGGGACTTCAGCGGACGGTTGCCGGGGCCCGTGACCGGGCGACCGCGACGGCCGTTGTCGAAGAGGGCGTCGACCGCCTCCTGGAGCATCCGCTTCTCGTTGTTCACGATGATCTCGGGGGCACCGAGGTCGAGCAGACGCTTCAGACGGTTGTTGCGGTTGATCACGCGGCGGTACAGGTCGTTCAGGTCGGAGGTCGCGAAGCGGCCACCGTCCAGCTGCACCATCGGACGCAGGTCCGGCGGGATCACCGGCACGCAGTCGAGAACCATGCCCTTGGGGCTGTTCGCGGTCTGCAGGAACGCGGAGACGACCTTGAGGCGCTTGAGCGCACGGGTCTTCTTCTGGCCCTTGCCGGTACGGATGATCTCGCGGAGGCGCTCGGCCTCCTCGTCCAGGTCGAAGGACTCCAGGCGCTTCTGCAGCGCCGCGGCGCCCATCGAACCGTCGAAGTACGTGCCGAAGCGGTCACGCAGCTCGCGGTAGAGGAGCTCGTCGCCCTCCAGGTCCTGGACCTTGAGGTTCTTGAAGCGGTTCCAGACCTCGTCGAGACGGTCGATCTCGCGCTGCGCACGGTCGCGCAGCTGCTTCATCTCACGCTCGGCGCCCTCGCGCACCTTGCGGCGCACGTCGGCCTTGGCACCCTCGGCCTCGAGCTCGGCCAGGTCGGTCTCGAGCTTCTTGGCGCGGGCCTCCAGGTCGGAGTCGCGACGGTTCTCGATCTGCTGACGCTCGACGGAGACGTGGGCCTCCAGCGACGGCAGGTCACGGGTACGACGCTCGTCGTCGACGAACGTGATCATGTACGCGGCGAAGTAGATGACCTTCTCGAGGTCCTTCGGCGCGAGGTCGAGCAGGTAGCCAAGACGCGACGGAACGCCCTTGAAGTACCAGATGTGGGTGACGGGAGCGGCGAGCTCGATGTGGCCCATCCGCTCACGGCGCACCTTCGCGCGGGTGACCTCGACGCCACACCGCTCACAGATGATGCCCTTGAAGCGGACACGCTTGTACTTGCCGCAGTAGCACTCCCAGTCCCGGGTCGGACCGAAGATCTTCTCGCAGAAGAGTCCGTCCTTCTCGGGCTTGAGCGTGCGGTAGTTGATGGTCTCCGGCTTCTTGACCTCGCCGTGGCTCCACTGACGGATGTCGTCAGCGGTGGCCAGACCGATCCGGAGCTCGTCGAAGAAGTTGACGTCGAGCACTATGCGTCAATCCCTCTCAGGGTTGTAAGTCTTGGGGTCTGATACGGGGGTCCTGGGGCCGGCCGGGGGCTTCGCCATGTGATGGCGCAGCCCCCGTACCGGACTCCCGTCAGACCTCTTCGACGCTGCTCGGCTCGCGCCGGGACAGGTCGATACCGAGCTCCTCCGCTGCGCGGAAGACGTCCTCGTCGGTGTCGCGCATCTCGATGGACATGCCGTCCGAGGACAGCACCTCCACGTTGAGGCACAGGGACTGCATCTCCTTGATGAGCACCTTGAAGGACTCGGGGATGCCGGGCTCAGGGATGTTCTCGCCCTTGACGATGGCCTCGTAGACCTTCACGCGGCCGGTGACGTCGTCGGACTTGATCGTCAGCAGCTCCTGGAGGGCGTACGCGGCGCCGTAAGCCTCCAGCGCCCACACCTCCATCTCACCGAAGCGCTGGCCACCGAACTGGGCCTTACCACCCAGCGGCTGCTGGGTGATCATCGAGTACGGACCGGTCGACCGGGCGTGCAGCTTGTCGTCGACCAGGTGGTGGAGCTTGAGGATGTACATGTACCCGACCGAGATCGGGTCCGGGAACGGCTCGCCGGAGCGGCCGTCGAACAGACGCGCCTTGCCGGAGGGAAGCACCATGCGCTCGCCGTCGCGGTTCGGGATCGTGTGCTGGAGCAGACCCGCGAGCTCGTCCTCACGCGCACCGTCGAAGACGGGGGTGGCGACGTTGGTGCCCGGGGCGACCTGGTCGGCGCCGATCGCCTGCAGGCGCTCGGCCCACTCGTCCGCGAGGCCGGAGACGTCCCAGCCGCGGCTGGCGAGCCAGCCGAGGTGGATCTCCAGGACCTGTCCCGGGTTCATTCGGGACGGGACACCCAGCGGGTTGAGGATGATGTCGACCGGGGTGCCGTCCTCGAGGAAGGGCATGTCCTCGATCGGAAGGATCTTGGAGATGACACCCTTGTTGCCGTGACGGCCGGCGAGCTTGTCACCATCGGTGATCTTGCGCTTCTGGGCGACGTAGACGCGGACCAGCTGGTTCACGCCCGGGGGAAGCTCGTCGCCCTCCTCGCGGTCGAAGACGCGGACGCCGATGACCTTGCCGGTCTCGCCGTGCGGCACCTTCAGCGAGGTGTCACGGACCTCACGCGCCTTCTCACCGAAGATCGCGCGGAGCAGACGCTCCTCCGGGGTCAGCTCGGTCTCGCCCTTGGGCGTGACCTTGCCGACGAGGATGTCGCCGGCGACGACCTCGGCACCGATACGGATGATGCCGCGCTCGTCGAGGTCGGCGAGGACCTCCTCGGAGACGTTCGGGATGTCCCGGGTGATCTCCTCCGGGCCGAGCTTGGTGTCACGGGCGTCGACCTCGTGCTCCTCGATGTGGATCGAGGAGAGGACGTCGTCCTGCACGAGGCGCTGCGACAGGATGATCGCGTCCTCGTAGTTGTGACCCTCCCACGGCATGAACGCCACGAGCAGGTTCTTGCCGAGCGCCATCTCGCCGTTCTCGGTGGCCGGACCGTCGGCGAGGACCTGGCCCTCGATGACGCGCGAGCCCTCGTCCACGACGACCTTCTGGTTGACAGAGGTGCCCTGGTTCGACCGGGAGAACTTGTGCAGGCGGTACGTGGTGTACGTGCCGTCGTCGTTCGTGGTGGTGATGTAGTCCGCGGAGACCTCCTGGACCACACCGTCCTTCTCGGCCTTCAGCACGTCGCCGGCGTCGGTGGCACAGCGGTACTCCATGCCGGTACCGACGAGCGGGGCCTCGGACTTAATCAGCGGCACCGCCTGACGCATCATGTTCGCGCCCATGAGGGCACGGTTGGCGTCGTCGTGCTCGAGGAACGGGATCATGGCGGTCGCGACCGACACCATCTGGCGCGGCGAGACGTCCATGTAGTCGACGTCGGCCGGCGGGACGTAGTCGACCTCGCCACCACGGCGGCGGACCAGAACGCGGGGCTCGGTGAACTGGAGCTCGTCGTTCAGGGTCGCGTTCGCCTGGGCGATGACGTAGCGGTCCTCTTCGTCGGCCGTGATGTAGTCGACCTCGTCGGTGACCTGGCCGTCGACGACCTTGCGGTACGGCGTCTCGATGAAGCCGAACGCGTTGACGCGGCCGTACGAGGCGAGCGAACCGATCAGACCGATGTTCGGGCCTTCGGGGGTCTCGATCGGGCACATGCGTCCGTAGTGGGACGGGTGCACGTCTCGGACCTCGAAGCCGGCCCGCTCACGGGACAGACCACCGGGACCCAGCGCCGAGAGACGACGCTTGTGCGTCAGACCCGACAGCGGGTTGTTCTGGTCCATGAACTGCGACAGCTGGCTGGTGCCGAAGAACTCCTTGATGGAGGCGACGACCGGCCGGATGTTGATCAGGGTCTGCGGCGTGATCGCCTCGACGTCCTGGGTGGTCATGCGCTCGCGCACGACGCGCTCCATACGAGCCAGACCCGTGCGGACCTGGTTCTGGATGAGCTCGCCGACGTTGCGCAGGCGGCGGTTGCCGAAGTGGTCGATGTCGTCGGTCTCGACGACGATCTCCCGGCCCGACTCGCCGACCGTCTCGGTCTCGCCCGCGTGGAGCTTCACGAGGTACTTGATGGTCGCGATGATGTCGTCGGTGGTGAGGACACCCGCGTCCAGCGGCTCGTCCGCGCCGAGCTTCTTGTTCACCTTGTAGCGGCCGACCTTCGCGAGGTCGTAGCGCTTGGGGTTGAAGTAGAGGTTCTCGAGCAGCGTCTGAGCGGCCTCACGCGTCGGCGGCTCGCCCGGACGGAGCTTGCGGTAGATGTCGAGCAGTGCGTCGTCCTGGCCCTGGGTGTGGTCCTTTTCCAGGGTGGCGCGCATGGACTCGTACTCGCCAAACTCCTGCAGGATCTGCTCGGTGCTCCAGCCGAGCGCCTTCAGGAGGACGGTGACGGACTGCTTGCGCTTGCGGTCGATGCGGACACCGACCATGTCGCGCTTGTCGATCTCCATCTCCAGCCAGGCACCCCGGGAAGGGATGATCTTGGCCGAGAAGATGTCCTTGTCGGACGTCTTGTCGATCGAGGAGTCGAAGTAGACGCCCGGCGAGCGGACGAGCTGCGACACGACGACACGCTCGGTGCCGTTGATGACGAAGGTGCCCTTGTTCGTCATGAGCGGGAAGTCGCCCATGAAGACCGTCTGGGACTTGATCTCGCCGGTCTCGTTGTTGGTGAACTCGGCCGTGACGAAGAGCGGGGCGCCGTACGTGAAGTCACGGTCCTTGCACTCGTCGATCGAGTTCTTCGGCGGCTCGAAACGGTGGTCGCGGAAGGTCAGCGACATCGACCCGGAGAAGTCCTCGATCGGCGAGATCTCCTCGAAGATCTCTTCCAGACCCGACTTCCTGGGGACGTCCTGTCCCGACTCGAGAGCTGCCTCGACGCGAGCCTTCCAGGCGGCGTTGCCGAGCAGCCAGTCAAAGCTCTCGGTCTGCAGCGCGAGGAGGTTCGGAACCTCGAGGGGCTCCTTGATCTTTGCAAAGGAGATGCGCAGCGGGGCGGTGCTGGCGCCGTTGTTCGTATTGGTCGAGGCGTTGCGCGAGGCGGCCAAGAGGGGGTCCTTCCGAGGGCTCGGACTCACTACGCGCGTACCGGTCCCAAGCGGTGCACAGAGACGGACGTTCCGGACAGAGGCCGAAAGGCCAGGTCAGGGCGGTCGTGTCCACGATGCTTTTGCGAGGGGATGCCCCTGGTGACGGGCAGGGGGCAGCTAACAGGCAGCGCAAAGGGTCAGTGTAGCCACTCGGCTCACTGATGTCCAGGGCGTGCTTTTCTCGACCCTCGTTGTTCTCAACTCCGCGGTACCACGCGCCGTGTGGCGCACCTCGATACTGCCCGTTCCGTCGTCGATCCATGCCTCGGATACGGATCGTTGTGACGACGCGTCCTGAGAATTGCGCGCTGCGTGCGGTTCGTCAAGGCCCCCCGGTCAGCGGGTGCGCACGGCGAAGATCACCATACTCCGCCACGGACGGGCCTCACGCCCCCCGACGCGCCCGTCCGGGGAACGCCGAAGGGCGACCACCCGGATGGGTGATCGCCCTTCTGAAGGCGCCTGAGCGGCGCCTGAGCGAGTCAGGAGACTCGCGGGGTGTTACTTGACCTCGACGGAGGCGCCGGCGCCCTTGAGGGACTCGGCGGCCTTCTCCGCGGCCTCCTTGGCGACCTTCTCGAGGACGGGCTTCGGCGCACCGTCGACGAGGTCCTTGGCCTCCTTCAGGCCGAGGGAGGTCAGCTCGCGCACGACCTTGATGACCTGGATCTTCTTGTCACCGGCGGCGGTGAGGATGACGTCGAACTCGTCCTGCTCCTCAGCAGCCTCGGGGGCGGCGCCGCCCTGGGCGGGGCCGGCAACGGCGACGGCCGCGGCGGCGGTGACGTCGAACTTCTCCTCGAAGGCCTTCACGAACTCGGAGAGCTCGATGAGGGTCATCTCCTCGAACTGGGCGAGGAGGTCGTCCTGAGAGAGCTTCGCCATGATGGGCGATCCTTCCACTAATTCGGCTGGTGCCGATGTACATGTAGGCGGGCGTACTGTCGGCCCGCTGCGACCGTCCCCCCTGATGGGGCGATGGTCATTGCGCGAGCCGAGTTACTCGGCACCGCCCTGCTCGGCGAGCTTGACGCGAAGCGCTTCCGCGGTGCGGACGAACTTCGACGGCAGCGCCTGGAAGAGCGAGGCAGCCTGAGACTGCTTGCCCTTGAAGGCACCGGCCAGCTTGCTGAGCAGAACCTCGCGGGACTCGAGGTCCGCAAGCTTCTTGATCTCGTCGGCGGACAGCGCCTTGCCGTCAAGGACACCGCCCTTGATGACGAGGTTCGGGTTGTCCTTGGCGAAGTCACGAAGACCCTTCGCCGACTCCACCGGGTCACCGGTGATGAAGGCAGCGCCCGTCGGACCGGTGAACTGGTCGTCGAGCGAAGTGATCCCGGCCTCGTTGGCCGCAATCTTGGTCAGCGTGTTCTTCACCACGGCGTACTGGGCGTTCTCACCGAGCGAACGACGCAGCGTCTTCAGCTGCGCCACGGTGAGACCCCGGTACTCGGTCAGCACGACGGCGCTCGAGCTCTGGAACTTGTCCTTGAGCTCGGCTACCGCGGCAGCCTTGTCGGGCCTTGCCATGAGCGTCGGCCTCCTTCCGGGTGATGAGGACCGCTCAGAAGGGGCTGAACAAAACAAAACGCCCCGGCGCAGGCGCACGGGGCTCAGCTCGACCGGATCGAACGATCCGGGAACTCTTCCACGGTCACCTGCGCGGGTCGCTCGCATCTCAGCGAATCCTTCGGCCGCCGCACCCTCTGACGAGAGAACGGCAACGACCAGCGGTCTTTGGCTTCTGTGGAAGAGTACGCGAAGGGATCGGCGGTGAGCAAATCCGCCCGTACGGCTCAGCTCTCGCCGAGGCCGCCCATCATCTCGGCCAGGTCGAACGTGTCCTCGGCCGGCGGGGCCTGGACGGAGGTCGTGGTGCTGTAGTCGGTGTAGTCGGCCCTCACCTGGAGCGTCCCCACGGCCATGGTCATCCCGACGACCATGCGCGACGGGTAGCCGTCGGCGTCGACCCAGACCTCGGTGTCGTAGCCCTTCATGCCGGCCGCCTCGACCTTGGCGACGAGTTCCTTGCGCTCCTTCTCGGAGAGAACCGCGGACTTCGCCTGGTTGGCGTCCAGCATCTGCTCGACGCTGAGCGTGCCCTTGTAGTGCTGGGTCTCGACGCCGTTGACCTTCTCGGCGCCCACGTGCTCGAGGTTCGGGGACTCCAGGAGCAGCGCGAGCTGCTTGGCCGGGTCCTGGTTCATCTGTCCGAGGGTGCCGTTCACCGGCTTCCGGAGCCCGGCGTCCCCGCCCTTCGCGGCGGCGCCCATGTCGAGCTTCATCCAGCGCTTGCCGTCCATCGCGGCGGCCCGCTCGGCACCCATGTCCATGTACATGACGTTGTCGAGCATGATCATGCGCATCCGCTCGGGGGCGCCCGGGTCGCCGGCCTTGAGCATGGAGCCCTTCATGGTGATGTCCATGACCCCGGGGTTCCACCCCTGGACACCGGTCATCTCCATGGTGCCGCCGCCCTGCAGGCCGGTCGGCATCGTCATGGTCATCTTCAGCTTCGCCGATTTCGCGGCCGACGTCTTGCGGTACGCGGCCTGGATGACCTTGGTGACGGCGTCGTGGCTCTGGAGCTGCGGCTCCGGCCGCGTCTTCGCGGGCGCCCCGGCGGCCTTCCCGCCCCCGTCGCCGTCCTGACAGCCCGCGACTCCGCCCAAGACGGCCACGGCCGTCAGGGAGACGCCCGCGCGCTTCCATGCGGACATGCTCATGAGTCCCCACCCCTTGATCTTCAGTTCGTCGGTCATCTGCACGGTAACCCACGGCACCGACGAGCCCGTACGCGAAAAAACCGGCCCCTCAGCCCCTCCGAGGAGGGACTGAGGGGCCGGTGACCACTCAGTGAGCCAGGAGAGGCTCAGACCGCGGCCGGGTCCTCCTCGACGAGGAGGTTGCGGGTGCGGTTGGAGTCCAGCGGGATGCCGGGGCCCATCGTCGTCGTCAGGGTCGCCTTCTTGATGTAGCGGCCCTTGGCGGCGGACGGCTTCAGACGGAGGATCTCCTCCAGGGCCGCGGCGTAGTTCTCGACCAGCTTCGTCTCGTCGAAGGAGACCTTGCCGATGATGAAGTGCAGGTTCGAGTGCTTGTCGACGCGGAACTCGATCTTGCCGCCCTTGATGTCGTTGACAGCCTTGACGACGTCGGGGGTGACGGTGCCGGTCTTCGGGTTCGGCATGAGACCACGCGGGCCGAGGACGCGGCCGAGGCGGCCGACCTTGCCCATGAGGTCCGGGGTGGCCACCACGGCGTCGAACTCGTTCAGGCGGTTGCCCTTGGAGATCTCGTCGATGAGCTCGTCGGAGCCGACGATGTCGGCGCCCGCGGCGATCGCGGCCTCGGCACGGTCACCGGTCGCGAAGACCAGGACCCGGGCGGTCTTACCGGTGCCGTGCGGGAGGTTCACGGTGCCACGGACCATCTGGTCGGCCTTGCGCGGGTCGACACCCAGGCGGAAGGCGACCTCGACGGTGCCGTCGAACTTCGTGGCGGCGGTGTCCTTGGCGAGACGGACGGCCTCGAGGGGGGCGTAGTTCCGCTCCCGGTCGATCTTGGCGTCCGCGCTGCGGAGAGCCTTGCTGCGCTTCACTTCTTCTCCTGTTGGTTCAGGTGGGGAGTCGTGGTGCGGACCAGCGCTGGTCCTACCACTGAGGTCACGAGGGGGGTGATCAGCCCTCGACCGTGATGCCCATGGAGCGGGCGGTGCCGGCGATGATCTTCGACGCGGCGTCCAGGTCGTTGGCGTTCAGGTCCGGCAGCTTGACCGAGGCGATCTCGCGGACCTGGGCGGCCGTGAGCTTGGCGACCTTGGTCTTGTGCGGCTCGCCGGAGCCCTTGTCCACACCCGCGGCCTTGAGGATCAGCTTGGCGGCCGGCGGAGTCTTGGTGATGAAGGTGAAGGAACGGTCCTCGTAGACCGTGATCTCCACCGGCACGACCATGCCACGCTGCGACTCGGTCGCGGCGTTGTAGGCCTTGCAGAACTCCATGATGTTGACGCCGTGCTGACCGAGCGCGGGGCCGACCGGCGGGGCCGGGTTGGCCGCACCGGCGTTGATCTGGAGCTTGATAAGCCCCGTGACCTTCTTCTTCTTGGGAGGCATTGCTCTCTCCGGGTCCTAGTGAGAGTGTTCAGCCCGCCATCCGGTCATCCGGATGGAGGCATACCGCACAACGATAACGGGTATAGACGCGCGGCTAAAAACCGAGCAGGTCAGAGCGGCTGCGAGAGCCACTCTGACCTGGTCGGAAACCTGTGTGGGTCAGTTCTTCTGGATCTGGTCGAAGCTGAGCTCGACCGGGGTCTCGCGACCGAAGATCTCGACGAGGCCCTTGACCTTCTTCGAGTCGGCGTTGATCTCGTTGATCGTCGCCTGGAGGGTGGCGAAGGGGCCGTCGGTGACGGTGACCGAGTCGCCGACCTCGAAGTCCAGGACCTGCACCTCGACCTTGCGGGCCGGAGCCGGCTTGCCCTCGGCCTCGGCGGCCTCGCGGGCGGCCTTCTCCTCGGCCTCGGGGGCGAGCATCTTGACGATCTCGTCCAGGGTCAGCGGGTACGGGTCGTAGGCGTTGCCCACGAAGCCGGTGACGCCGGGGGTGTTGCGGACGACGCCCCAGGACTCGTTCGTCAGATCCATGCGGACGAGAACGTAACCGGGCAGCTTGTTCTGCCGGACGTTCTTGCGCTCGCCGTTCTTGATCTGGACGATCTCTTCCTCGGGGACCTCGGCCTGGTAGATGAACTCCTCGACGTTCAGCGAGACGGCCCGCTGCTCGAGGTTGGCCTTCACCCGCTTCTCGTAGCCGGCGTAGGTGTGGATGACGTACCACTCGCCGGGCAGGCCGCGGAGCTCGTCACGCAGGGCCTGGACCGGGTCGACGGGAGCGGCGGGCTCCTCCTCGGCCTCGTCCTCGCCGGTCTCGTCGGCGGAGTCCTCGACGTCCTCGGCGGCCTCCGCGGAGGCGTCCTCGTCGGAAGCGTCCTCGTCGAGGTCCTCGGAGGCGTCCTCGTCGATCTCCAGCGCGGCCTCTTCGGCCGCCTCGCCCGCAGCGGCGTCAGCAGCCTCAGCCTGGTCCTCGTCGGCCGCCTCGACGATGTCGAGCTCGTCCTCAACGGACTCGACAGAATCGACGGGGTCGTTCAGGTTCGGGTCAGACACGGTGGCTGCTTCTTCCTGGATACAGATGGGGTGGAACAAGAAGTCAGCCGAAGACGTACTTGACTGCTTCCTGGAAGCCATAGTCAATCACGGTCACCAGACCGATCATGATGACAACGAAGACAATCACTACCGTGGTGTACGTCGTCAGCTGGCTGCGAGTAGGCCAGACGACCTTGCGGAGTTCCGCGACGATCTGGCGGTAGAAGAGCGCGAGGCGGCCCAGAGGGCCCTTCTTCCCGCGCTTGCCGCCCTTGCGAGTCTTCTTCTGAGACTCCGGCGCTTCGTCCTCGGCATCAGGCATGTCGATGGAGCCCACGGCGTCCGTCACGCTTCTCACCTGATCCCGGGTCATGGCAGTGCCGTGCCGGGTGGATCCGCACGGCGGTGCATCGAAGTACGTACATGCGCACACATCCTGGCGGTGTGTGTAGCAGGGCCGGAGGGACTTGAACCCCCAACCGCTGGTTTTGGAGACCAGTGCTCTACCAATTGAGCTACGACCCTTTGTGGCTTCCCCAACCTACCGCATCGTGAGATGTGGTCGGTGAGGGCCAACGAGCAGTGAGTGTACGTGTTCATGAGCGCTGCGTCGAACAGAAAGCACGTCGGAGGCTCACGGGCCCGCCGGAAGACCTCCGCCGGACCGGTCGCCGGGGGGTCGGCGGGGCCCGCAGGGCCCCGCGTTCGACCGGGAATGACCGTTCCTGTCCGCTCCCTGAAACCTGTGTACCGGCCCGCGAGAGGGTCTGGGACGATGGGCCGTATGAGCGCTGCAACCCCTCCGACCGAGCGCCGGGTCTCCGCCCGCGTCGGTGCGATCTCCGAGTCCGCGACCCTCGCCGTCGACGCCAAGGCCAAGGCCCTCAAGGCCGCCGGCCGTCCGGTGATCGGCTTCGGCGCGGGTGAGCCCGACTTCCCGACGCCGGACTACATCGTCGACGCCGCCGTCGAGGCGTGCAAGAACCCGAAGTACCACCGCTACACCCCGGCCGGCGGTCTGCCCGAGCTGAAGGCCGCGATCGCCGCCAAGACGCTGCGCGACTCCGGCTACGAGGTCGACGCCTCCCAGGTCCTGGTGACCAACGGCGGCAAGCAGGCGATCTACGAAGCGTTCGCCGCGATCCTCGACCCGGGCGACGAGGTCATCGTCCCGGCCCCGTACTGGACCACGTACCCCGAGTCGATCCGTCTCGCCGGCGGTGTCCCGGTCGAGGTCGTCGCCGACGAGACCACCGGCTACCGCGTCTCCGTCGAGCAGCTGGAGGCAGCGCGGACGGAGCGGACGAAGGTCGTCCTCTTCGTCTCCCCCTCCAACCCGACCGGCGCGGTGTACAGCGAGACCGAGACCGAGGCGATCGGCCGCTGGGCCGTCGAGCACGGCCTGTGGGTGCTGACCGACGAGATCTACGAGCACCTGGTCTACGGCGGCGCCTCCGCCGTCTCGCTGCCGTCGGTGATGCCCGAGCTGCGCGACAAGTGCATCGTGGTCAACGGCGTCGCCAAGACGTACGCGATGACCGGCTGGCGGGTGGGCTGGATCATCGGCCCGAAGGACGTGGTCAAGGCCGCGACCAACCTCCAGTCGCACGCCACCTCGAACGTGAGCAACGTGGCCCAGGTCGCCGCGCTGGCCGCCGTCTCGGGCGACCTCGACGCGGTCGCCGAGATGGGCCGCGCCTTCGACCGGCGCCGCCAGACGATCGTGCGGATGCTCAACGAGATCGAGGGCGTCCTCTGCCCGACGCCGGAGGGCGCGTTCTACGTCTACCCCTCGGTGAAGGCCCTGCTGGGCAAGGAGATCCGCGGGAAGCGTCCGCAGACCTCGGTCGAGCTGGCCGCGCTGATCCTGGACGAGGCCGAGGTCGCGGTCGTCCCTGGCGAGGCCTTCGGCACGCCGGGCTACCTGCGCCTGTCCTACGCGCTCGGTGACGAGGACCTGGTCGAGGGCGTCTCCCGGATGCAGAAGCTGCTGGCGGAAGCGCGCGACTGACCTCCACCTCGACGGTTCGCGTCCGAGGGGCGGGCCCCCGGTTCTCCGGAACCGGGGGCCCGTTCTTGCGTTCGGGCAAGGTCCCGATCGGGGAAAGGGGCTGTATTCGTCCATTCGGGTGCGGCAAGATCCTTCAATGCTGGCCTCTTCAGGGGGACACCCCCCGCACCCCCCGTACGTGTCCGAGCAGGCGTCCCGGCCCGCCTTCCGCGCGATCGACCTGTTGCCCAAGGCGCATCTGCATCTGCACTTCACCGGTTCGATGCGGCCCACGACGCTCATCGAGCTGGCCGACAAGTACGGCGTCCATCTCCCCGAGGCGCTGAGCAGCGGCACCCCGCCCAAGCTGCGGGCGACCGACGAGCGCGGCTGGTTCCGTTTCCAGCGCCTCTACGACATCGCCCGGTCCTGCCTGCGCGAGCCCGAGGACATCCAGCGGCTGGTCCGCGAGGCGGCCGAGGAGGACGTCCGGGACGGCTCGGGGTGGCTGGAGATCCAGGTCGACCCGACCTCGTACGCTCCCCTGCTCGGTGGGCTCATCCCGGCGATGGAGATCATCCTCGACGCGGTCGACGCGGCCTCGCGGGACACGGGGCTCGGCATGCGGGTGCTGGTGGCCGCGAACCGGATGAAGCACCCGCTGGAGGCCCGCACGCTGGCCCGGCTCGCGGTGCGGTACGCGGACCGGGGTGTGGTCGGATTCGGGCTCTCGAACGACGAGCGGCGGGGCCTGGCCCGCGATTTCGACCGCGCCTTCGCGATCGCCCGCGAGGGCGGCCTCCTCGCGGCGCCGCACGGCGGCGAGCTGACGGGTCCCTCGTCGGTTCGGGACTGCCTGGACGACCTCAGGGCGGCCCGGGTGGGCCACGGGGTGCGGGCCGCGGAGGACCCGCGGGTGCTGCGCAAGCTGGCGGAGAAGGGCGTGACCTGCGAGGTCTGCCCGGCGTCCAACGTGGCGCTCGGGGTGTACGAGAAGCACGAGGACGTGCCGCTGCGGACGCTCTTCGAGGCGGGGGTGCCGATGGCGCTGGGGGCGGACGACCCCCTGCTGTTCGGGTCCCGGCTGGCGGCCCAGTACGAGATCGCCCGCCGCCATCACGCCTTCACCGACGCGGAACTGGCCGAGCTGGCCCGCCAGTCGGTGCGGGCGTCGGCGGCGCCGGAGGACGTCAGGCGGAAGCTCCTCTCCGGGATCGACGACTGGCTGGCGGGCCCGGGCGTCTGAAGCGGTGCAGGGGCGGGTGGGCCTGGAAGCCGAGGTCGATCTCGGCGCGGTCCCCCTGGTGGTCGGGCTCCAGGTAAGGGGTGAGCGAGGCGACCAGGGCGTCGTGGCCCTGGCGGGCCCGCTTGCTCAGCGGCCCGAAGCCCGCGGCGGTCTCGCAGGCGGCCGAGGCGGCGCAGAAGACCTCCCGGCCTCCGTACAGGAAGAGCGTGCGGGCGTGGACGGCCGGCCGGAGCCCGTGGCCCGCCCGCCGGTGGCGCCGTTCCTCCTCCTCGTGCCAGGCGGCGGCGTGCGCGGCGGTGCGCGCCTCGTTCGTACGAACGGTGAGCGGGGTGCCGGCGCGCAGCCGGGAGCGCAGGGCGGGCCAGGCTGAAGGGCGCAGGCCGGGCGAGCGGTGGACGAGGACGAGGTCGACCGGCTCACCGGGGGCGTAGGAGCGGGGCAGGCTGTCGCGGAGCGGTACGTGGACGATCGTGTGCCGGGAGAAGGCGGCGAAGGAGAACAGCGCCGCGAGGCGGGAGAGTCCGTCGTGGTCGCCGAGGAGACATCCCCAGCGGGAGGCGAGCGGATCGCTGAGGGTGGTGTGCCGCAGGGGCGGCCAGGGCTGGACGATCCGGTACGCGTGCGGTCCCGTCCGGGGTGTGAACGCGCGGGCCTTCAGGAGCATCCGGTCAGCGTGCCCGCCCTCCGGCAGGCCGCGCAACGCCCTTGACGTACCGCCGCGGCGCGCACGGACGGGCGGCGAGCCCGGCGAGGAGCGTGCGGGCGAGGGAGGCGGCGAAGGTGGGGGAGGTCCTGGGGCGGGTCCCTTAGCCGGCCTTGGCTTCGCAGGCGAGGGCGCGCTGGGCGCGGCCCCGAGCAGGAGCGAGGCCGCCGCCGAACGCGTCCGGTGGCTCGTGGCGGTCAGCGCGGCCCCGCTCGCCCCCGTCCCCGACGGGCAGGGCCTCGTCGACAGGGCGATGCCGGCCGTCGTCGGCTCGGTCCTGGAGGACGTCCACGCCGACCTGCGGGCGATGGAGGGGGAGCTTGCGGTCGCCTCCGCGGACTGGACCGCCGTGCGGCCGCCCAGGCTGACCGACAAGCCGGTCACCGGCCGCTACCGCACCGTCGCCGGCGGCACCCCGAGCCGGGGCCGGACGCTCGCCCGCGCCGACGCCGCCTACGCGATGCCGGCGATGATCGACGACCCCGCGACGGTCCGGCAGGGCGCGGGGGTCGCCTACTGAGCCGCGAGAGGCCGCGGGCCCCGGGCACGTGGTCGCCGGTGGGCGCCGCGGGCGGTCAGAGGCTGACGCCGACCGTCACCGGCTCGTTCACCAGGGTGACTCCGAAGGCCTCGCGCACCCCGGCGACGACCTCGCGAGCGAGCGCCAGGAGGTCCTCGGTGGTGGCCTCGCCGCGGTTGGTCAGGGCGAGGGTGTGCTTGGTGGAGATGCGGGCGGGACCGGAGCCGTACCCCTTGGTGAAGCCGGCCTTGTCGATCAGCCAGGCCGCCGAGGTCTTGACGAAGGCGTCGCCCACCGGGAAGGCGGGCGCCTTCGCGTCCGGGCCGAGACGCTCCTCCACGCGCGCGTGGAAGGCGGCGAACTCCTCGGTCGTGAGGATCGGGTTGGTGAAGAAGGATCCGGCCGACCACGTGTCGTGGTCCTCCGGGTCGAGCACCATGCCCTTGCCCGCGCGCAGCTTCAGGACGGTCTCGCGGACGGTCGCCAGCGGCACCCGGTCGCCGACCTCCACCCCGAGGGCGCGGGCCGTCTCCGCGTACTGGACCGGCATGCTCAGGCCGCCCGCCTCCTCCAGCTCGAAGCGGACGCGCAGCACCACGTACCGGTCCGGCAGCCGCTTGAAGAGGCTGTGCCGGTACGAGAAGTCGCACTCCTCGTTCGTCAGCGTCACCACCCGGTGCTCGGCCGTGTCGTAGGCGACCACCTCGGTGACGGTGGAGGAGACGTCCTGGCCGTACGCCCCGACGTTCTGGATGGGGGTCGCGCCGGCCGATCCGGGGATGCCGGCCAGACACTCGATCCCGGCGAGCCCGGCCTCGACGGTCCGCTCCACCGCGTCCGTCCAGACCTCTCCCGCGGCCAGCTCAAGCCGCGTGCCGTCGAGGTGGAAGCCCCGGGTGGCGATGCGCAGGGCGGTGCCGTCGAAGCCCTTGTCGCCGATGACCAGGTTGGAGCCGCCGCCGATGACCAGCAGCGGGGTGCCGTCGGCGTCCGCCGCGCGGAGGGTGGCGATCACCTCGTCGTCGGTGGTGGCCGTGACGAGCCGGGTGGCGGGGCCGCCGAGCCGGAAGGTGGTCAGGGGGGCGAGGGGGGCGTCGTGGAGTTCCTGCACGGGCTCAAGAGTACGGGGACGACCCCGCCGGTCAGGGCGGGGCCGTGCGCGTCGGGTGTGGTGCGGGGCAGGGCGGGTGCGGTGCAGGGGCGGGGAGGGTGGGTGCAGGGCGGGTGCGGTGCAGGGGCGGGGAGGGTAGGTGCAGGGCGGGTGCGGTGCAGGGGCGGGGAGGGTGGGTGCGGTGCAGGGCGGGTGCGGGTGGGTGCCGTGCGGGGGCGGGTCGTACGGACGGGTGCCGTGCGTGGAGCGCGGGGGCACGGGGAACCACCCCCGCACCGCGGTCAGCCGGAGACGACCAGATCGTCGTTCCGCTCCTTGACGGGCCCCGTGCCGTCCGCCGCCTCCGGAGCCCGGGCGTCCGGCGCTCCCTGGGCCCCGCGCCCCGGGGATGAACAGCGACGCGACCGCTCCCAGGGCCACCATCCCGGCGCCCACCCACAGCGCGGGCTCCAGGCCGTCGACGAACTGCCGGGCCGACTCGTAGCCGCCCTGGGCGACGAAGATCGAGGACATCACGGCGATACCGAGGGCGCCGCCGACCTCCCGCAGGGCGTTGTTGGCGCCCGAGGCGATGCCCTGCTCGGACGGCCGGACGCTGGACATGACGAGATTGGCGGCGGGCGCGAAGTAGAGGGCCATGCCGACACCGCTGACGATCAGGGCGGGGAGCTGGGCGGCGTACGACACGTCGGGAGTGACGACGAGCGCGAACCACGCGAGACCCGCCGCCTGGAGGGCGAGGCCGGCCGCGACGACCGGACGGCCGCCGATCCGGTCGGAGAGGTAGCCGGCGATCGGCGCCACGATCATGGGCATGCCGGTCCAGGGGAGCATGCGCAGTCCGGCCTCGGTGGGCGAGTAGCCGAGGACGCCCTGCATGTACTGGCTGAGCAGGAAGATCGAGCCGAACATCCCGAGGAACATCAGCAGGCTCGCCGCGTTGATGCCGGCGAAGGCGCGGCTGCGGAAGAGCCGCATCGGCAGCATGGGCGCCCTGGCCCGGACGCCGTGGTGGACGAAGCCGCCGAGGAGGGCGCCGCCCGCGACGAGGGCGGTGAGGACGGTGGCGCCGGTCCAGCCGTCGAGGGGGCCGCGGATCAGCCCGCGGCCTCGGCGGCGGAAGGGTGAGGCGGCGGCGGCCGCGCGCGGCGGCCGCCCCCTCCCCGCTACGCGAGCCTGACCACGGCCCGGGACATGCCCAGGACCTTCTGGCCGGCGGACATCGCCGTCAGGTCCACCCGGACCCGCCCGTCGTCCAGCTTGGCCGCGACCTTGGCGCTGACCTCCACGGTGGCGCCCTCGTCGTCGTTCGGCACGACCACCGGCTTGGTGAAGCGCACGCCGTACTCGACCACGGCGCCCGGGTCGCCGGCCCAGTCGGTCACGACCCGGATCGCCTCGGCCATGGTGAACATGCCGTGGGCGATGACGTCGGGGAGCCCGACCTCACGCGCGAACTTCTCGTTCCAGTGGATGGGGTTGAAGTCCCCGGAAGCGCCGGCGTACCGCACCAGCGTGGCGCGCGTCACCGGGAAGGACTGGGCGGGCAGCTCCGTGCCGACCTCGACCTCGTCGTAAGCGATCTTCGCAGCCATGACGTCAGGCCTCCTCGGGCGCACGGGACACGATCTTCGTCCAGCCGGTCACGACGTGCTCGCCGCTCTCGTCGTGCACCTCGCCGCGGATGTCGAGGATGTCGTTGCCCGCGAGGGACTTGACCGCCTCGATGGTGGAGGTCACCGAGAGCCGGTCCCCCGCGCGCACCGGCCTGCTGTAGGCGAACTTCTGGTCGCCGTGCACCACACGGCTGTAGTCCAGGCCCAGCTGCGGGTCCTCGATGACCTGTCCCGCCGCCGCGAACGTGATCGAGAACACGAACGTCGGGGGAGCGATCACATCGGGGTGACCGAGCGCCTTCGCCGCTTCCCGATCGGTGTAGGCGGGATTCGCGTCACCCACCGCTTCCGCGAACTCGCGGATCTTTTCGCGGCCGACCTCGTAGGGCGCGGTGGGCGGATAGGTCCGGCCCACGAAGGACTGGTCGAGCGCCATGGACTCGATACCTCCTGGATTTGTTGCCGACAAACGACACGAGGCCGCCCCCTGGTGGGGACGGCCTCGTGTACGAGCCTGATTAGCGAGTCTCGCGGTGCGCAGTGTGCGAGTTGCAGCGAGGGCAGTGCTTCTTCATCTCAAGACGGTCCGGGTTGTTACGCCGGTTCTTCTTGGTGATGTAGTTCCGCTCCTTGCACTCCACGCAGGCCAGCGTGATCTTCGGGCGGACGTCGGTGGCAGCCACGTGAGTGCTCCTTGACGGACGGATGGACGGATGAACGCATAAAAGAGTAGCCGATCGAAGGACCGACCCCACAATCGGCTACCGTGTGTAGCGGTGACCGGACTTGAACCGGTGACACAGCGATTATGAGCCGCTTGCTCTACCGACTGAGCTACACCGCTTTGATGATCCGGATCCCGCCCGGAGGCGGGGGTCCTTCTCACCAGAGCCCCAATACGGAATCGAACCGTAGACCTTCTCCTTACCATGGAGACGCTCTACCGACTGAGCTATTGGGGCGAGCGATGAAGACATTACACGGTCCTCCGCCGATCGCCCAAATCCGTTTCGCCGCCCTCCTCGCGGCCGCGCGCGCGGGGTGATCACTCCCGCCCCGTACGCCACTCGTGGCCTCATCAGTACGACTATTGCGCTCCTCCTCGAAGGGCGGCCGGACCGCCCCTAGGCTCGGCCCCACGCTGCGTGATCTTGATCTTGAGGAGCCTTGAGGAGCCCGATGTCAGCCGACAGCAAGCAGCCCCAGCCGCCCGACGACTGGGCCGCCGACACCGCCGACTCCACCACGCTCCTGCTCTCCAACGCCCGGCTCACCGACGGACGGACCGTCGACGTACGCCTCGGCGGCGGCCGGATCGAGGCCGTCGGCACCTCAGGCAGCCTGACCGCCTCCGGCGCCCGCGTCGACCTCGCCGGCTACCTTCTGCTGCCCGCGCCTGCCGAACCCCACGCCCACGCCGACACCGCCCTCAGCGCCGACACCCCCGGGCCCGTCTCCTACGCCCCCGAGGAGGTGCAGCGACGGGCCACCGAGGCCGCACTGCTCCAGCTCGGCCACGGCGCGACCGCGCTGCGCGCGCACGTCCGGATCGGAGACGTCCAAGGGCTCGGCCCCCTCGGCGCCGTCCTCCAGGCCCGGCGCTCGCTGCGCGGCCTCGCTGACCTGACGGCCGTCGCCGTGCCCCGCCTCCTCACCGGCGTGGCGGGCGCCGACGGCCTCGCGATGCTGAGGGACGCGCTGAAGATGGGCGCCGGAGTCGTCGGCGGCTGCCCGGACCTCGACCCGGACCCGGCCGGATACGTGGAGGCGGTGCTGGAGCTCGCGGCGGAGCACGGCTGCCCGGTCGACCTGCACACGGACGGTGACGATCCGGCGCGCCTGGCCCGGCTCGCCGCCATGGCCGGCGGACTGCGCCCCGGGGTGACGATCGGGCCCTGCGCCGGGCTCGCCCGGCTCTCCTCCGACACGGCCCGGCGCGCGGCCGACCAGCTCGCGGCGGCCGGGGTGACGGTGGTCTGCCTGCCGCAGGGCGGCTGCGGCGCCACCGAGACGCGCGGCGCGGCGCCGGTCCGGCTGCTGCGGGCGGCGGGCGTGCGGCTCGCCGCGGGCGGCGGGGCGCTGCGGGACGTCTCCAACCCGGTGGGACGCGGGGACCCGCTGGAGGCCGCCTACCTGCTGGCGTCCCTGGGCGGCCTGCCGGCACCCGACGCGTACGGCGCGGTGAGCGCGGCGGCCCGGGCCGCGATGGGGCTGCCGGAGGTGCGGGTGGAGGCGGGGTTCCCCGCCGAACTGCTCGCGGTGCGCGGCGAACGGCTCACCGGCGTGCTGTCCCTGGCGTACAGCCGGATCGTGGTGCACCGGGGGCGGGTGGTGGCCCGGACGAGCGCGGTGCGCGAGTACTGCGACTCGGCGGCGGCGCTCGATCTTCCGCGCCAGTCGCGGCCGGACTCGGGGGGCCCTCCGGGCGGGCCCGTCGTACGGTCGTGAGTATGCGCATCGTCATCGCCGGAGGACACGGACAGATCGCCCGACGCCTGGAGCGCCTGCTCTCGGCGGGCGGGCACGAGGCCGTCGGGCTCATCCGCAGACCGGAGCAGGCCGAGGACCTGCGCGCGGCGGGCGCCGAACCCGTCGTCCTGGACCTGGAGTCGGCCTCCGTCGACGAGGTCGCGGAGGCGCTGCGCGGCGCCGACGCGGCGGTCTTCGCCGCCGGGGCGGGGCCGGGCAGCTCGGTGGAGCGCAAGGACACCGTGGACCGCGCGGCCGCCGTCCTCTTCGCGGACGCGGCCGAACGGGCGGGCGTACGGCGCTATGTCGTCGTCTCCTCGATGGGCGCGGACGCCGACCACCCGGGCGACGAGGTCTTCGACGCCTACCTGCGCGCCAAGGGCGCCGCCGACGACTCCGTCCGCTCCCGCTCCGCCCTGGACTGGACGATCCTGCGCCCCGGCATGCTGACCGACGACGCCGGCACGGGTCTGATCCGCCTGGAGGCCCACACGGGCCGCGGCCCGGTCCCCCGCGACGACGTCGCCGCGGTCCTCGCCGAACTCGTCGAGACCCCGGCCACGGCGGGCCTGACCCTGGAACTGGTCAGCGGCTCGGTCCCGGTCTCCGTGGCGGTGAAGGCCGTGGCGGGCGCCTGAGGAACGCCCCCGGAAACGAGGAAGGCCCCCGGTGCACGCACCGGGGGCCTTCTCTATCGCGTGGCGGCGCCAGGATTCGAACCTGGGTAGGCTAAGCCGACGGATTTACAGTCCGCTCCCATTGGCCACTCGGGCACACCGCCATGGGATGTCGCTGCCGGGAGCCGCTTTTCGGCGGTGCTCCGTGGCAACGACGTAAACGATACCTGATGCGCGGGGGTGGTCCGCCACCGGATTGATCAGCGGTTCGGGCGGGTGCGGGTGACTAGGCTTGCCCCGTACGCCCACGCAACCGCAACGCATTCGACGCAAGGAGCCACACGTCATGGCCGACTCCAGTTTCGACATCGTCTCCAAGGTCGAGCGGCAGGAGGTCGACAACGCCCTCAACCAGGCCGCGAAGGAGATCTCGCAGCGCTACGACTTCAAGGGCACCGACGCCTCGATCTCCTGGCAGGGCGAGAAGATCCTGATGCAGGCCAACGGCGAGGAGCGGGTCAAGGCGATCCTGGACATCTTCCAGACGAAGCTGATCAAGCGCGGGATCTCGCTGAAGTCGCTGGACGCGGGCGAGCCGCAGCTGTCCGGCAAGGAGTACAAGATCTTCGCGTCGATCGAGGAGGGCATCTCCCAGGAGAACGCCAAGAAGGTCTCCAAGGTCATCCGCGACGAGGGCCCCAAGGGCGTCAAGGCGCAGGTCCAGGGCGACGAGCTGCGGGTCAGCTCGAAGAGCCGGGACGACCTGCAGGCCGTGCAGGCGCTGCTCAAGGGCAAGGACTTCGACTTCGCGATCCAGTTCGTGAACTACCGGTAGGACGGCGGCGGGGGCGGTCGGCAGGGCCCCGACCTGGGCGTCCGAAAACCGCCGGTGCCACCCCGGGGCGCCTCGCAGACTGGACGGCGGATCGAGCGTGCGAGGAGAGGAAGCAGCCATGACGCCGCAGCGCGTGTACGCCCGTGCCGACAGCCCTCTCGGGGAGATGCTGCTGGTCGGCCGGGTCGCCGAGGACGGTTCCACGCGGCTCGCGTCGCTGTCGCTGCCCGGGCAGAAGGGTGCCGTCGCCGTCGAGGACGGCTGGCGGCACGCGCCCGAGCGGTTCGCGGCGATCACCGGGCAGCTGGGCGAGTACTTCGCCGGGCGGCGGGACCGTTTCGACCTCGTGTACGACCGGAGCGGTACGGAGTTCCAGCGGCGCGTCTGGCGGGCCCTGGAGGACATCCCGTACGGCGTCACCGTCTCGTACGGGGACATCGCGCGGACCGTCGGGGCCTCCGGGGCCGGGGTGCGGGCGGTCGGCACCGCGATCGGGCGCAATCCGCTGCTGGTGGTGCGGCCGTGTCACCGGGTGATCGGCGCGGACGGGCGCCTGCGCGGGTACGCCGCCGGCCTGGAGCGCAAGGAGCGGCTCCTCGGGCTCGAGGGCGCGCACGTGTGACCGAGGGGCTGTTCCCGCGCGAGCGGGCCGTGGTCGCGCCGGGCGCGGTGCACGTGCCCGGGTGGCTGCCGCCCGCGCGGCAGCGGGAGCTGGTCGAGGCGTGCCGGGAGTGGGGGCGCGGGCCCGTCCCGTACCGGCACACCGTGCTGCCGGGCGGCGGGGTGATGTCCGTGCGGTCGCTCTGCCTGGGCAGGCGCTGGGAGCCGTACCGCTACCTGTCCGACGTGGCGGTCGAACTACCCGGCTGGCTGGCGGAGCTGGGCCGGGAGGCGCTGGTCGAGGCGTACGGGGAACACGGCGGTTTCGCGCCGGACACGGCGCTGGTGAACTTCTACGACGCCGGCGCGAGGATGGGCATGCACCAGGACAAGGAGGAGCGGTCCGGGTCGCCCGTGGTGTCGTTGAGCCTGGGTGACAGCTGCGTGTTCCGCTTCGGGAACACCGAGAGCCGCGGACGGCCCTATACGGACGTGGAGTTGGTCTCCGGTGATCTCTTCGTCTTCGGCGGCCCGTCGCGCTTCGCGTACCACGGGGTGCCGAAGGTGTACCCCGGGACGGCCGACCCCGGCCTCGGCCTGACCGGGCGGCTCAACATCACCCTGCGTCACACGGGGCTGTAGGGCGGCGCCCCGGCGCGTGTGGCGGGCCCGGTACGCGCCGGCTCAGCGCGAGCGCGAGTGGCCGAAGAGGATCCGGTACGCGATCAGCAGGACCAGCGCGCCGCCGACGGCCGAGAGCCAGGTGGCGCCGTCGTAGAACTCCGTGGAGATCGGGCGGTCGAGGAACCGCGCGGAGATCCAGCCGCCGACGAAGGCGCCGGCGACCCCGATGAGGGTCGTGCCGATGAGGCCGCCCGGGTCCCTGCCGGGCAGCAGGATCTTGGCGATGACGCCGGCGAGCAGGCCGAGAACGATCCAGCTGATGATGCTCATGCCAGGAAGGACGCCCCCACGGCCGGGTCCGGTTGCGGCGCTCACTAGTGTGCGGCGCATGACACAGGAACTGCGGCGGTCGCTCGGGGTGTTCGACGCGGTCGTGATCGGGCTCGGGTCGATGGTCGGCGCCGGGATCTTCGTGGCGCTCGGGCCGGCGGCGGAAGCGGGCGGGTCCGGGCTGCTTCCGGCACTGGCGGTCGCCGCGCTCGTGGCGTACTGCAACGCCATGGCCTCGGCACGGCTCGCGGCCCGTCATCCGGCCTCCGGCGGCACCTACGTGTACGGTCGCGAACGGCTCGGCCCCTTCTGGGGGTACCTGGCCGGCTGGTCGTTCGTCGTCGGCAAGACGGCGTCGTGCGCGGCGATGGCGCTGACGGCCGGGGCGTATCTGTGGCCCGAGCAGGCCCACGCGGTGGCGGTCGCGGCCGTGGTGGCGCTGACGGCCGTGAACTACGGCGGGGTGCGGAAGTCGGCGCTCGTGACGCGGCTGATCGTGGCGTTCGTGCTGGCCGTCCTCGCGGCGGTGGTCGTGGCGTCCGCCACGTCCGGGGCCGGGGACTTCGGGCGGGTGGCGCCCGGCGCCGACATGACGGCGGGCGGGGTCCTCCAGGCGGCGGGGCTGCTGTTCTTCGCGTTCGCCGGGTACGCGCGGATCGCCACGCTCGGCGAGGAGGTGCGCGATCCGGCCCGTACGATCCCCCGGGCCGTCCCCCTCGCGCTCGGCATCGCGCTCGTCGTCTACGCGGCGGTGGCGGTGTGCGTCCTGGCCGTGCTGGGACCGCGGGGCCTGGCGGCCTCCCCCGCCCCGCTCGCGGACGCGGCGCGCGCGGCCGACGCGGAATGGCTCGTGCCGGTGGTGGGTGCGGGGGCGGCCGTCGCGGCCCTGGGTTCGCTGCTGTCGCTGATCCTCGGGGTGTCCCGTACGACGCTGGCGATGGCGCGGGACGGGCACCTGCCGGCCGCGCTCGCCGCCGTGCACCCCCGTTTCGAGGTCCCGCACCGGGCGGAGCTCGCGGTGGGCGCGGTGGTGGCCGTGGTGGCGGCGACGGCGGACGTGCGGGGCGCGATCGGCTTCTCGTCCTTCGGCGTGCTGGTCTACTACGGCATCGCGAACGCCTCCGCCTGGACTCTGGGCCGGTCGCACCGGGCGCTCGCGGCGCTGGGTCTCGTGGGGTGCGCGGTGCTCGCGTTCGCCCTGCCGTGGCCGTCGGTCGCGGCCGGCGCGGGGGTCGTCGCGGCCGGGGCGCTCCTCTACGCGGTCACGGCGGCGCGGCGCGGGCCGGGCCAGGCCGCCTAGGGCGTGTTTCGAAAGGAGCGCCGTCCGCCCGAAGGGCGGGCCCCGCGGCGTCCGGTGCGTGCGATCGCAAGGCCGAGAGTCGCCCTCGTACTGCGCGTACGTGGACGATCCCGACCACGCGGCGAGCGTGCGTGCCAGGCGTCGCGGGGCAGGCGGGACCTTCGAAACACGCCCCGGGGCGCTTTCCGGCCGGGCCGGTCGCCGGGGCGGGTCCTACCGGGCCGCGAAGGGCTGGTCGGTGGGGACGATCTCCTTGCCGAGGGGCAGCAGCGAGACCGGGACCAGCTTGAAGTTCGCGAGGCCCAGCGGGATGCCGATGATCGTGATGCACAGCGCCACACCGGTGACGATGTGGCCGAGCGCCAGCCACCAGCCCGCGAGGACCAGCCACAGGACGTTGCCGACGCACGAGGGCGCCCCCGCGTCGCGGCGGTCGACGACGGTGTAGCCGAAGGGCCAGAGGGCGTAGACGCCGATCCGGAAGGCGGCGAGCCCGAAGGGGACGCCGATGATCGTGATGCACAGCAGGACGCCGGCCAGTACGTAGCCGAGGAACATCCAGAGGCCGCACAGGATCAGCCAGATGATGTTGAGGATGGTGTTCACGGGCGACGACCTGCCATCTGCTCGAGTCGGGCGATGCGTTCCGCCATCGGCGGATGCGTCGAGAACATCTTGGTCAGCCCCTGTCCCGGCCGGAAGGGGTTGGCGATCATCATGTGGCTCGCGGTCTCGATCCTCGGCTCGGGCGGCAGCGGAAGCTGCTTCGTTCCCGCGTCGAGCTTGCGCAGGGCGCTGGCCAGGGCGAGCGGGTCGCCGGTGAGCTGGGCGCCCGAGGCGTCCGCCTCGTACTCCCGGGAACGGCTGATGGCGAGCTGGATGACGGAGGCGGCGACGGGCCCCAGGATCATGATCAGCAGCATGCCGAGAAGGCCGGGGCCGTCGTCGTCGCTGGAGCGGCCGACGGGGATCAGCCACGCGAAGTTGACCAGGAAGAGGATCACGGAGGCCAGCGCTCCGGCGACCGAGGAGATCAGGATGTCCCGGTTGTAGACGTGGCTCAGCTCGTGGCCGAGGACGCCGCGCAGCTCGCGTTCGTCGAGGATGCTCAGGATGCCCTCCGTGCAGCACACGGCGGCGTTGCGGGGGTTGCGGCCGGTGGCGAAGGCGTTGGGCGCCTGGGTGGGCGAGATGTAGAGCCGGGGCATGGGCTGGCGGGCCTGGGTGGAGAGCTCGCGCACCGTCCGGTACAGGGCCGGAGCCTCGAACTCGCTGACCGGCCGGGCCCGCATGGCACGCAGGGCCAGCTTGTCGCTGTTCCAGTAGGCGTACGCGTTGGTGCCGAGCGCCACGACGAGCGCGACGATCAGTCCCGTACGTCCGAAGAAGCTGCCGATGACGATGATGAGGGCCGAGAGCCCTCCGAGGAGTACGGCGGTCCTCAGCCCGTTGTGCCGGCGGTGCACGGTACGCCCTCCAAGTGGTGCGGCAGGGGAACCCTTTGCCTGGTGCTGGTCCACTCGTCCAGTGGACCCTCCCGTACGGGTCAACGCCAGGCGGGAGGCGCGGGTTCCCCGGGCCGTACCGGGGGGCGGTGTGGGCCGTTCGGGTGGCGGACGCGGGGGCGGGGGCGCGCCGTGGTCCGGGGCCGTCCCCCCGCGTCAGAAGAGGCTGTTAGCCGCGAAGCGGAGGGCGATCTGGGGGTAGCCCGAGAGCACGACGCCGGCGACGGCCGTCAGGGCGATCGCCGCGGTCAGCGGGGCGGGGACGCGGAAGCGGACCGGTTCGCCCAGCGGCGCGCGGAAGAGGAGGGCGGTCCACCGGAGGTAGTAGAAGAGGCCGATCACGACGTTCACGCCCATGACCACGGCCAGCCAGCCGAGGCCCGCGTCGACGGCCGCCGAGAAGACGGTGACCTTGGCGAAGAGGCCGATGATGCCGGGGGGCAGGCCGGCCAGGTTGAGCAGGAAGAAGCCCATGACGAGGGCGGTGAGCGGCCTGGTGGCGTACAGGCCGCGGTAGTCGGCGATCCGGTTCTCGGGATGGCTGCGGGCGACCAGCGCGGCCACCGCGAAGGCGCCGAGGTTCACGACGGCGTACATCAGGGCGTACGCGACGGTGGCGCCGATCTGGTCGTCGCTGGAGTACGCGGCGGCGGCGATCGGCACCAGGAGGTAGCCCGCCTGGGCGACGGAGGACCAGGCGAGCAGCCGGACCGCGCTCCACGCGCGCGTGGGGGCCTGCCGCAGGGCGGCGACGTTGCCGACGGTCATCGTGAGCGCGGCGAGGACGGCGAGGGCCGGGCCCCAGACGTCCGCGTACGAGGGGAACGCGACGACGGTCACCAGGATGAGGCCGGTGAAGCCGACGGCCTTGCCGACCACCGAGAGGTAGCCGGCGACGGGCAGCGGGGCGCCGACGTAGGTGTCGGGGACCCAGAAGTGGAAGGGGACGGCGGCCGTCTTGAAGGCGAAGCCGACCAGGGTGAGGACCACGCCCGCCTCGGCGAGGGTCTGCAGCTGCCCGGGGACGTCGTCGAGGCGCTGGGCGATCTCGGTGAGGTGGAGGGTGCCCGTCGCCGCGTACACGAAGCCGGCGCCCAGCAGGGTGACGGCGGTCGCGGTGACCGAGGAGAGGAAGAACTTCAGCGCGGCCTCGCTGGACATCCGGTCGCCGCGGCGCAGGCCGACGAGCGCGAAGGCCGGAAGGGAGGCCACCTCCAGGGCGACGACCAGCGTGGCGAGGTCGCGGGAGGCGGGCAGCAGCGCGGCGCCGGCGGCCGAGGAGAGCAGCAGGAACCAGTACTCCCCCGCCGGCAGCTTCTCCTCGGTGTCCGGAAGCGAGAGCAGGGCGGTCAGGAGCGCCCCGCCGAGCACCAGGAACTGGATGACCAGGGTGAAGTGGTCGGCGGTGTAGCTGCAGCCGGCGAGGCCGGCCGCGTCCTGCGCCACACCCGCGGACTCCGCCGCTCCCGGGGTGAGGCAGAAGGTCGAGCGGTCTCCGGCGCGCAGCGGGACCAGCAGGGCCATCGAGGCGACGAGGCCGGCGATCGCCGTCCAGCCGAGGAGCCGCTTGTGCTTCGCGGGGACGAAGAGGTCGGCGACGAGCACGACGAGCGCGACCACCGCGGTGAGGGTGGGCGGCGCGATGGTGAGCCAGTCGACGGACTGGACGAGGCTCGCGGCTGTAGGGGTCACTGCTTGCCTCCGGCGAGGAGCTGCTGCACGGCCGGATCGGTGAGGCCGAGGAGGACCGCGGGCCACAGGCCGGCGAGGACAGTGAGGGCGACGAGCGGCGTCCAGGCGGCGAACTCGTAGCCCTGGACGTCGGCGACGACGGCCGTCTCGTCGTCGGCTCGCGGGGCGCCCATGCAGACGCGGCGGACGACGACGAGGAGATAGGCGGCGGTCAGGAGCGTGCCGAACGCGCCGATCGCCATGAAGGTGAGGAAGGCGGGGCGGCTGAGGCCCTCGGCCGGTTCGAAGGCGCCGAACAGGGCCAGCATCTCGCCCCAGAACCCGGCGAGGCCGGGCAGGCCGAGGGAGGCGACGGCGGCGAAGGCGAGCAGGCCGCCCAGGCGGGGCGCGCGGCCGTAGAGGGCGGCCCCGGTGGCGCCGGCGAGGGTGTCGAGGTCGGCGGTGCCGTAGCGGTCCTTGAGGGCGCCGACGAGGAAGAAGAGCAGGCCGGTGATGAGGCCGTGGGCGATGTTGGCGAAGAGCGCGCCGTTGACCCCGGTCGGGGTCATGGTCGCGATGCCGAGGAGCACGAAGCCCATGTGGCCGACGGAGGAGTACGCGATCAGCCGCTTGAGGTCGCCCTTGTTGCCGGTCCGCGCGAGGGCGAGGCAGGCGAGGGACCCGTAGACGACGCCGGCGACGGCGAAGGCGGCGAGGTAGGGCGCGAAGACGCGCATGCCGTCGGGGGCGACCGGCAGGACGATCCGGACGAACCCGTACGTGCCCATCTTCAGCAGGACGCCGGCGAGGAGGACGGATCCGACGGTCGGGGCGGCGGTGTGGGCGTCGGGGAGCCAGCTGTGCAGGGGCCACATCGGGGTCTTCACCGCGAGCCCGAGGCCGATCGCGAGAACGGCGGTGACCTGCACGGACGTGGTCAGCCCACGGCCGTTGTCAGAGGCCAGTGCCACCATGTCGAACGTGCCCGCCTTCAGGCCGATGAGGAGCAGGCCGAGCAGCATGACGACGGAGCCGAGCAGGGTGAAGAGGATGAACTTCCAGGCGGCGGGCTGCCTGCCCTCGCCGCCCCACCGGGCGATGAGGAAGTACATCGGGATGAGGACCATCTCGAAGGCGAGGAAGAACAGCACGAGGTCGAGGACGGCGAAGGTCGCCAGGGTGCCGGACTCGAGGACGAGCAGCAGGGCGACGAAGGCCTTCGGGGACGGGCCCGCGGGCATCTTGAAGTAGCTGTACAGCGCGCAGAGGAAGGTCAGCAGCGCCGTCATGACCAGGAGGGGGAGGGAGATGCCGTCGACACCGAGGTGGATGCGCACGTCGAGTGCGGGGATCCAGCTGATGTCCGTGGTCGCCTGCATCCTCGACGGCTGGTCGTGGTCGAAGCCGAGGGCGAGGGCGATCGTGGCGGCCAGGACGACGCCGGTGACGGTCACCCCGTGGCGGAGCACGGCCTGGGCGGGTGAGGCGCCCTTGAGTCCGGGGGGTGCGGGCAGGAGAGCGGCGGCGGCGCCGACGAGCGGCCCGGCGACGATCAACGCGAGAAGAAGCTGCATCACGGATTCGCTGATATCGATCACGGCTCACGCTCCGGCGGCGACGAGGACGGCGGCGATCGCCAGGACGACGGAGCCGGCGAGCAGGGCGCTGAGATAGGTCTGCACGTTGCCGGTCTGGGCGCGGCGGACCAGCCACCCCAGCCATCGGGTGCCGGTCCCGGCGCCGCCGACGTAGGTGTCGACGACCTCGCGGTCCAGGAAGCGGACCAGGGAGGCTCCGGCCAGGACGGGGCGGACGAAGAGGGCGCTGTAGACGGCGTCCAGGTGGAAGCCGGTGGCGGCGTGGCGGTGCAGCGGGCCGAGGAGGACACGGCCGGGGTCGGCGGGGTCCTGGGCTGAGGCGATGTCGCCGTAGGCGGGGGCGTGGCTGGCGATGGCCTCGGCCTCGACGAGCCCGGCGTCGCCCTCGGGGTGGGCGGCGACGGCGCCGAGCGGGGTGCGGGCCGCGAGGGCGCGGGTGCGCTGCCAGACCGCGAAGGTGATCAGGCCGCCGGCGACGGCGAGGCCCGAGCCGACGACGGCGGTGGTCACGGTCGGGGTGAGGGCGTGGCCGTCGAACCAGTCGTCGAGGTACGTGACGGAGAGACCGAACCCGAGGGAGGGGACCGCGAGCACCCACAGGACGGTGGTCATGGTGAGCGGCTGGCGGCCGTGGTCGGGGGCCTCGGCTCCGCGGCCGCGGAACGCGAGGAGCCAGAGGCGCGTCGCGTAGGCGGCGGTGAGCAGGGCGGTGATCAGGCCCGCGACGAGGACGGTCCAGCCGGCCCCGGCGGGGGCGACGGTCCGGTCGCCGAGGGCGGTGTGCTCGGCGGCGACGAGGACGGCTTCCTTGGAGAAGAAGCCGGCGAAGGGCGGGATCGCGGCCAGCGCGAGGAGGGCGATGGTCATCGTCCAGTAGGCGTCGGGGACCCGCTTGGTCAGGCCGCTCATCCGGGACATGGCCGACAGGGAGTTCGTGCCGGCCGCGTGGATGACCGCGCCGGCGGCGAGGAAGAGCAGCGCCTTGAAGGCGCCGTGCGAGATGAGGTGGAAGACGGCGGCGCCGCGGTCGCCTACGGCCAGGGCGCCGGCCATGTAGCCGAGCTGGCCGATGGTCGAGTAGGCGAGGACCCGCTTGATGTCGTCCTGGGCGAGCGCGGCGAGCGCCGAGCCGACCATCGTGATCGCGGCCATGACCGCGAGCACGGTCAGCGCGGCGGCGGAGGCGGCGAAGACGGGGAGGAGCCGGGCCACGAAGTAGATGCCGGCGGCGACCATCGTCGCCGCGTGGATCAGGGCGGAGACGGGGGTGGGGCCGGCCATGGCGTCGGGGAGCCAGGTGTGCAGGGGGAATTGCGCGGACTTGCCGGCGACGCCCGCGAGGAGCAGCAGCGCGATCAGCGTGGGGTGCTCGAGCCCGCCGGCGGCCACGGTGGCGAGGATCCCGCCGATCCGGAAGGTGCCCGCGTCGATGGCGAGGGCGAAGAGCCCGATGAGGAAGGGGACGTCGCCGAGCTTGGTGACGAGGAACGCCTTGAGGGAGGCGCTGCGGGCTTCCGGCGTCTCCCAGTAGTGCCCGACGAGGAAGTACGAGCAGATGCCCATGATCTCCCAGCCGACCAGCAGCACCATCAGGTCGCCGGAGTAGACGACGAGGAGCATGGCGGAGGTGAAGAGGGAGACGAGGGAGGCGTACGAGGGGTAGCGCGGGTCGTCCCGGAGGTAGCCGGTCGAGTAGGTCTGCACGCAGGTGGCGACCACTGCGACGAGGACGGCGGCGAGGGCGGCGAAGCCGTCGATGCGCAGGGCCAGGTCGATGGGGACGGAGCCGGTGGGGGTGAGCTGGGTGGCGGCCTCGATGGTCCTGCCGCCGCCCTGGCGGACGGCGACGACGACGGCGAGGACGGCGGCGGCGAGGGCCGGGAGGACGGCGAGGGGGCGGACGAAGCCGGGTGCGGTGCGGCCGAGGAGGAGACCGGCGACGGAACCGAGGAAGGGCAGGAGGGGGACGAGGACGGCGAGGGTCGTGGTGGTCACGCGGTGGCCTCGGCCTTCTCGTCGCCGGACGCGGCGGCCTGGATGCCGGTCCGGGGGCTGTCGGTCTCGGGTCCGGTGGGCTCGGCGGTGTCGCGGAGGCGGTCGACGTCCGAGGTGCCGCGGTTGCGGTAGACCATCAGGACGATGGCGAGACCGATGCCGATCTCGGCGGCGGCGATGGCGATGACGAACAGGGTGAGGGCCTGACCGGCGTGCAGGGTGTCGCGGAGCCAGACGTCGAAGGCGACCAGGTTGAGGTTGACGGCGTTGAGCATCAGCTCGACGGACATCAGGACCAGGATCGCGTTGCGGCGGGCGAGGACGCCGTAGAGGCCGACGCAGAAGAGGAGGGCGGCGAGGACGGCGGGATAGGCGAGGTGCATCAGTTCGCGTTCCCGTCCTTCTGCGCGGTCGTCGAGGGCGCGGTCCTCGTCGGCGGGGTCGTGGTGGGCCGGGTCCTCGGCGGCGGGGTCTTCCCGGTGGGCCGGGCGGCGCCGTTCGGGGCGTCCGGGGTGTCGGTGTCCCTGCGGGAGAGCACGATCGCGCCGACCAGGGCGGCCAGGAGAAGCACCGACAGGGCCTCGAAGGGCAGCACCCAATGGCGGAAGAGGATCTGCCCGGACACCGCGGTGGAGCCCTGGGCGGGTCCGTCGAGGTCGATCCAGGTCGTACGGAACGCGTCGACGACGACCCAGACGAGCGCGGCGGCCGCGGCCAGGGCGACCACGAGGGCGACCGGCCGGTTGCCGGAGTCGGCGTCCGGGGAGCGGCCGATGGGGGCCTTGGTGAGCATGAGACCGAAGAGGAGGAGGACGACGACGGAGCCGACGTAGATCAGCACCTGGACCCAGGCGATGAACTCGGCGGTGAGGAGGAGGTACTCGACGGCGATGCCGCCGAGGGCCACGACCAGCCACAGCGCGGCGTGGACGAGCTGCCGGGTGGTCACCGTGATCAGGGCCGCGCCGAGGGTGACGAGACCGACGAGCAGGAAGGCGATCTCGACGCCGGAGGGCGAGAGGAAGCCGGGGTGGGCGGCGGCGAGGTTCACGCGGGGCCTCCCTCGGAGGGGCCGGTGGGGCCGGGGGCGTCGGGTCCGGGGGTCTCGTCCCGGGGCGCGGCGCCGGTTCCCTCCGGGGCCGCCGGGGCCTTCGCGGCGTCCGCGGCGTCCGCGGCGTCCGTGTGCTGCGCGGCCTGGGCCGCTTGGGCCGCTTGGGCGGCGGCCTCGGCGGCGGCCTGCTTCTCGACGGCCTTGCGGGCGGCGGCGATCTCCTTCGGCTCCTCCGCGCCGGGGTCGAGCGCGGGCGGCTCGGGGACGGTCCACATCCACTCGCGGAGCTTGTCCCTCTCGTGGGTCAGCTCGTGGATGTCCGTCTCCGCGTACTCGAACTCCGGCGACCAGAACAGGGCGTCGAAGGGGCACACCTCGATGCAGATGCCGCAGTACATGCAGAGCGAGAAGTCGATGGCGAAGCGGTCGAGGACGTTACGGCTGCGCTCGCGGCCACCGGGGGTGGCGGCCGGGACGGTCTCCTTGTGGGAGTCGATGTAGATGCACCAGTCGGGGCACTCGCGGGCGCAGAGCATGCAGACCGTGCAGTTCTCCTCGAACAGCCCGATGACCCCGCGGGTGCGGGGCGGAAGCTCGGGCTGCGCGTCCGGGTACTGGGCGGTGTGGGCGCGCCGGGTCATCGCGCGCAGGGTGACAGCGAGGCCTTTCGCCAGGCCACTGCCGGGGATCGGAGCCATCAGACGATCGCCACCTTCACGATTCCGGTGAGCGCGATCTGCGCGAGGGCGAGGGGGACGAGGGTCGTCCAGGCGAGCTTCTGGAGCTGGTCCTCGCGCAGGCGGGGGTAGCTCACGCGCAGCCAGATGACGACGAAGGCGAGGAGCGCGGTCTTGAGGAGGGTCCAGACCCAGCCGAGGCCGTCGGCGCCGAAGGGGCCGTGCCAGCCGCCGAGGAAGAGGACGGTGGTCAGACCGCAGAGGACGACGATGCCGGCGTACTCGGCGAGCAGGAAGAGCGCGAAGCGCAGGCCGGTGTACTCGGTGTACGCGCCGAAGATGATCTCCGAGTCGGCGACGGGCATGTCGAACGGCGGGCGCTGGAGTTCGGCGAGCCCGGCGACGAAGAAGACCAGGGCGCCGACGATCTGCCAGGGCAGCCACCACCACTCGAAGGCGTCGAGGATGCCGGGGAGGGAGACGGTGCCGGCGGCCATCGCGACGGAGGCGGCGGCGAGGAGCATCGGCAGCTCGTAGGCGAGCAGCTGGGCGGCGGTGCGCAGGCCGCCGAGGAGGGAGAACTTGTTGGCGGAGGCCCAGCCGGCCATCAGGCTGCCGAGGACGCCGACGCCCATGACGGCGAGTACGAAGAAGATGCCGGCGTCGACGATCTGGCCGACGGCTCCCTCGCTCGGGCCGATGGGAATGGCGAGCAGGACGAGCAGGTACGGGAGGAGGGCGACGGCGGGGGCGAGCTGGAAGACGCGGCGGTCGGCGTTGGCCGGGACCACGTCCTCCTTCTGCGCGAACTTCACGCCGTCGGCGACGAGCTGGGCCCAGCCGTGGAAGCCGCCGGCGTACATGGGGCCGAGGCGGCCCTGCATGTGGGCCATGACCTTGTGCTCGGTCTGCCCGACGACGAGGGGCAGCACGAGGAACACGGCGAAGACGACGAGCAGCCGGAGGGCGACGTCGAGTGCGTCGTTCACGCGGGATCGCCTCCGGCGGGGTGGTCGGTGTCTGCGCGCTCGCCCGGGGAGCGGCGGGTGGGCTCGGAGCGGGGGCCGCGGGGGCCCTCGGGGGCGGGCTCCTCGGACGCCGGGTCGGAGACCTCGGCGGGACCCTCGGG
>NZ_JBFASK010000008.1:36535-37444 GCF_040677675.1 Streptomyces sp. NPDC053755
CCCTCGGGGGCGGGCTCCTCGGACGCCGGGTCGGAGACCTCGGCGGGACCCTCGGACGCCGGATCGGCCTCCGTGGTCGGGGCCGGTCCGCCGGGCTCCGGCTCGGCGGCCGGCGGTGTGGCGGCCGACAGCGGGCCGGTGGCCGGCTCGGCGGCCGGCGGTCCGGCAGCCGCTGCCGGGCCGGTGTCGGCCTGCGGCTCGGCGGCAGGGGCCTTCTCAGGGGCCGAAGCGCCCTCGGGGACCCGCTCGGCGGCACGGTCCGGCGCCGCCTGGCGCTCGGAAGCCTCCTCGGCAGCGGTCTCCGATACGGGACCGGCCTCCGAGTCCGGGCGCGATGCGCGCGCCGGCATCGCGTCGGCCCGGGGGGCCGAAGCGTCCTCGGGAGCCTGCTCGGCGCGCTCTGGCGCCGACCGACGCTCGGAAGCCTGCTCGGCAGCGTGGTCCACAGCCGCCGACGGCTCCGCGGACGTGGCGGCCTCGGGGGTCGTGGGGTCCGGGGCGAAGGCGGGGCGGGCGTGGTGCCAGGGGGCGTCCGTGCTGCGGGTGCGGGGCGGCGGGGTCGGGGCGGGGGTGGACTGGCTTGCCGAGCCGTCCGCGGCACTGCGGGAGCGGCGCGGCGGGCGCGGCGGGGCGGGCGTCTCCTCGCCTGCCGTGGGCTCCGCCGCCTCGGCGCGTTGCGTCGCCGAGCCCTCGCTCACCGAGCGGGACCGACGGGCCGGGCGGGCCGCCCCGCTGCTTTCCGGACCGGCCGTCTGGCTCGCCGAGCCCTCCGACGCCGAGCGGGAACGGCGCGGCGCGACCGCCTCGGACGCGGACGACGACGCCTCCGGAACGGCCGCCTGGCTCGCCGAACCCTCCGACGCCGAGCGGGAACGGCGCGGCGCGACCGCCTCGGACGCGGACGACGAT
>NZ_JBFASK010000008.1:37542-59724 GCF_040677675.1 Streptomyces sp. NPDC053755
ACGCCTCCGGACCGGCCGCCCGGGTCCCGGGGGCGGGGCGAGGGCTGCGGGCGGGGCGGGGGGTGCGGGCCGGGGCAGGGGGGAGCTGGCCCTTGAGGGGGCCCCAGTCGTTGGGGTCGGGAACACCCGGCGGGAGCATCTGGCGGCGCTTGGGGCCGCCGTGTTCCGACTCCCCCGGCTCCTTCGCGCCCGGCCACGCCTTGGCGACCCGCGCCGCCAGGACGAAGTCCTTGCGGAGCGGGTGGCCCTCGAAGTTCTCGGGAAGCAGCAGCGGAACCAGGTTCGGGTGGCCGGTGAAGGCCACGCCGAACATCTCGTGCGTCTCGCGCTCGTGCCACTCCGCGCCGGCGTAGACGTCCACCGCCGTCGGCAGGGAGGGGGCCTCGTGCGGGACGGTCGTGCGCACGAGCAGGCGACGGACGGAGCCGGCCTCCAGGGCGACGACGTGCGCGCAGACCCGGAAACCGGTGCCCGGCTCGTCGACCGCGCTCAGCCAGTCGAAGAAGGTGCAGCCCAGCTCGTCCCGGGCGGTCTCCAGCGCGGCGATCCACGACCCCGCCGGCACGTCGACCGTCAGCAGGTCGTACGCCCGTTCCGCCGTCGCCTCCTCGCCGAAGACCTCGGTGACGGAGTCCGGCAGGGTGTCGTACGCGTTCACTTCCCACCACCCGGCGGAGGAGTGACCAGACCGCTGGTCAGCTGGCCCACGGAGGGGCCCGAGTACCGCTCTCCCAGGGACTCCCGGGCGATCTTCTCCTGGAGCTTCAGGATTCCCTGGAGCAGCGCCTCCGGCCGCGGCGGGCAGCCGGGGACGTAGACGTCGACGGGGATGATCTGGTCGACGCCCTTGGTCACGGAGTACGAGTCCCAGTACGGGCCGCCGCAGTTCGAACAGGCGCCGAAGGAGATGACGTACTTCGGCTCGGGCATCTGCTCGTACAGACGCCTCACGGCGGGCGCCATCTTGTCCGTCACCGTGCCGGAGACGATCATCAGGTCGGCCTGGCGCGGTCCGGGCGCGAAGGGGATCACGCCGAGGCGGATGAAGTCGTGGCGGGCCATCGACGCGGCGATGAACTCGATCGCGCAGCAGGCGAGGCCGAAGTTGAAGACCCAGAGGCTGTAGCGGCGGCCCCAGTTCAGGACGACCTTCATCGGCTCGGGGGCGAGCCGGGCGAGGGGGCCCAGGGTGGGGGCCGGCAGCGGCGTCGGTCCCTGCGCCCGCGAAGCGGTCCGGGCGGTCTGCGGGGTCTGCGGGGTCACGTCCATGACAGGACGCCCTTCTTGTACGCGTAGAGCAGTCCCACGGCCAGGAAGCCGAGGAAGACGAACATCTCGACCAGCGTCGTCGCGCCGTAGCCGGGCGCCGCGAAGATCGTCGCCCAGGGGAAGAGGAAGATCGAGTCGACGGCGAAGATGACGTACAGAAAAGCGTAGACGTAGTAGCGGACCTGGGTGTGTGCCCACCCCTCGCCCACCGGGTCGACGCCGCACTCGTACGTCAGCAGCTTCTCGGGCGTCGGCGCGACGGGCCGCAGCAGCCGGCCGGCGCCGAAGGCGACGGCGACGAAGAGCACGCCGAGGACGGCGAGCAGCCCGACGACGGAGTACGTCTGGAAGTAGTCCGCCGCGAGTCCCGTCCGTACGGTCGGATCCGGCACGTCCACCCCTCGCTCCCTGCCCGTGTCGACGATCTGTACGCACGGGAGTCTAGGCCCTGTCAAAGAGCAGGTAAGCGGTCGTGTCAAGGAGTGGTCCGCGCGGCGGCCGGGGCGGGGGCCCGGGGAATCCGGGTGGGGATATCCCCACCCGGGCTCACCCACGAACCCCATGGCGTGGCCGGACCCCCGACCGGCAGGCTGGGGGCCATGAGCGTCGACACCGATAGCCCCGACAGCGACAGACTGCCGCCCGCGCGCCTCGCCTACGGCCGGCAGACCTGGCGGGAGGTCTTCTTCCTCCTCGTCAATCTGCCGTACGCCCTGGTCGGCTTCGTCTACACGGTGGTCTCGGTCCTCCTCGGCGTGGGCCTGTCCGTCACCGTGATCGGACTGCCGCTCCTCGCCCTCGGGCTGGCGGGGGCGCGGGTGATCGGCCGGGCCGAGCGGGCCAGGGCCCGTGCGCTGCTGGGGGTCCGGGTGGACGAGCCCAGTCCGCTGCCGCGCCGGCACGGTTTCCTCGCCTGGCTCTGGACGGCGCTGAAGGATCCGGTCGCGTGGCGGACGGTCCTGTACGGCTTCATCCGGCTGCCCTGGGGCGTCCTGACGTTCGCGGTGACCCTGGTGGCGCTGATCGTGCTCTGGCCCGTGCTGCCCTTCATCGCACGGGGACTGACCAACGCCGACCGGGCCATGGTCCGCGGTCTGCTCTCGCCCTCCGACGAGCTGGAGCGGCGGGTCGCCGAGCTGGAGTCGGACCGTGGCGTGGTCGTGGACACGGCCGCCGCCGACCTGCGCCGGATCGAGCGCGATCTGCACGACGGCGCCCAGGCCCGGCTCGTGGCGCTCGCCATGGGGCTCGGCCTCGCGAAGGAGAAGCTCCTCGAGGACCCGGAGGCGGCGGCCGCGATGGTCGACGAGGCGCACGGCGAGGTGAAGCTGGCCCTGCAGGAGCTGCGCGACCTGGCCCGGGGCATCCACCCGGCGGTCCTCACCGACCGTGGCCTGGACGCGGCCCTCTCCTCCATCGCGGCCCGCTGCACGGTCCCGGTCACCGTGACCGTCGATCTGGACCGGCGCCCGGCCGAGGCCATCGAGGGCATCGCGTACTTCACCGTCTCCGAGCTGCTCCAGAACGTGTCCAAGCACGCGCGGGCCCGCTCCGCCTCGGTGGAGGTATGGCGCCGGGGCGACCGGCTGCTCCTCCAGGTCCGCGACGACGGCCGGGGCGGGGCCCGGCTGGACGGCGGCTCGGGGATGGCGGGACTGGCGGAGCGGCTGGGGGCGGTCGACGGGCTGTTCGTCCTCGACTCTCCCGACGGCGGCCCGACGACGGTCACGGCGGAGCTGCCGTGGCGGGAGCGATCCGCCGTCTCCTGAACTCCGGCGGGCCGGCGGGCCGGGGCACCGGGGCACCGGGAGCCGGGGCACCGGGAGCCCGGGCCCCGCCGGCCGGGACGGCGCGACGCCCCCGGGAGCCTCGGCCCGACGCCTCCACAACCCCGGGAGCCTCGGCCTCGAAGCGCCACGGCCCCGGAAGGTAGGGGAAACCCCCGCCTGAGGACGCCCACTCTCCTCATGGTCCGGCGCGTCCCGGACCGGAAGTCTTGAGCCAGGAGGACAGGGCGTCCGCCGAGGGCCCCGGTCCGGGCCCGCACAGTCCGACCGCAGGGCCACGCCCCACGGCCCGACCGCGCGGCCCGCCCGCCAGGCCCCACCCAGCGACCTCTCCCGAGCAGAAACGGACACCAGCGATGGCCACCCCTCGTCTCCCCGCCGCGATCCGCGCGCCGTTCGAGGCCCGTACCTGGCGCGAGTTCGGCTACCTGATACTCGGGCTGCCCCTCAGCGTCCTGTACTTCTCCCTCTCGATCGCGATGGTCGCGGCGGGCGCCGGTCTGCTGATCACCTTCCTGGGCATCCCGGTCCTGGCCGGCGGTCTCGCCATGTGCCGGGGTTTCGGCGCGGTGGAGCGGGCCCGGGCGCGCGGTCTGCTCGGGCTGCGCGTCGGGGCGCCCGAGCCCGTGCGGGGCCGTACGGGCGGGGCGATGTCGTGGATGGGGGCGACGCTGAAGAGCGGGGCCTCCTGGCGGCACCTGCTGTACGCGGTCCTCCACTTCCCGTGGGCGGTCTTCGCCTTCTCGGTGTCGCTGGCGCTGTGGGCCTGGGGCTGGTCCCTGTTCACGTACCCGCTGTGGCAGTGGGTGTTCCCGATGTACGCGGGACAGGACGGCCTCCAGCTGTACGGCGACGGCACGCACGACTTCTATCTGGACTCGCCCTTCGAGATCGCGGTCACCAGCGCCGCCGGCCTGCTCTTCGTGCTGGTCGGGCCATGGGTGATCCGCGCGCTGGCCGCCGTGGACCGGCTGATGGTGTCCGGCCTGCTCGGCCCGTCCCGCCTGGCGACCCGGGTCACGGAGCTGGAGTCGGACCGGGGCGTGGTCGTGGACACGGCCGCCGCCGACCTGCGCCGGATCGAGCGGGACCTGCACGACGGCGCCCAGGCCCGGCTGGTGGCCCTCGCCATGGACCTGGGTCTGGCGAAGGAGAAGCTGGCCGAGGACCCGCGGGCGGCGGCGCGGATGGTCGAGGAGGCCCACGGCGAGGTGAAGACCGCGCTCCAGGAGCTGCGCGACCTGGCCCGGGGCATCCATCCGGCGGTCCTGACCGACCGGGGGCTGGACGCGGCCCTGTCCTCCCTCGCGGCCCGCTGCACGGTCCCGGTCTCGGTGGAGGTGGATCTCCCGGCCCGGCCGGTCCCGGCGATCGAGGGCATCGCGTACTTCACCGTCTCCGAGCTGCTCCAGAACGTGTCCAAGCACTCCGGGGCGCGACGCGCCTCGGTGGAGGTCTGGCGCTCGGGCGACCGGCTGCTGCTCCAGGTCCGGGACGACGGCCGGGGTGGCGCGGACGTCGCCGTGGGCCGTGGTCTCGCCGGGCTGACGGAGCGGCTCGACGCGGTCGACGGGATCCTGGCGGTCGACTCGCCGGGCGGCGGTCCGACCACGGTCACGGCCGAGCTGCCGTGGCGGGCGTGAGGCCGCCGCACGATCCGTCCCACGAGGCCCTGGACCCCGTCACGGTCCGGGGCCTCGTATCCCGCTACCGTCGCCACGCCCAGCCCCCTCTCACGCTCCCGGCCCCGCCGCGATACCGCTCCCCGAGCCCGCACCGGCCCTCGACCGCACGCGGTACCGCTCCCCGAGCCCGCACCGGCCCTGAACCCGATCCCGCTCCCCCGCGTCCCTCTTCCTGCGATGCTGGAACCGCATCGGAAGATCGCACCATCGCAACATCGGAACTGAGGGCGGCGGGGTCGTGGGCGTGGAAGACGTGGCGGACAGAGTGCGGGTGGTCATCGCCGAGGATTCGGTGCTGCTCCGGGAGGGGCTGACCCGGCTCCTGACCGACCGGGGGCACGAGGTCGTCGCCGGGGTCGGGGACGGCGAGGCGTTGGTCAAGACCGTGGCCGAGCTCGCCGGCGAGGACGCGCTGCCGGACGTGGTCGTCGCGGACGTGCGGATGCCGCCCACCCATACGGACGAAGGCGTGCGGGCGGCGGTGCGGCTCCGCAAGGAGTACCCGGGGGTCGGGGTGCTGGTCCTCTCGCAGTACGTGGAGGAGCAGTACGCGACGGAGCTGCTGGCCGGTTCCAGCCGGGGCGTGGGCTATCTGCTGAAGGACCGCGTCGCGGAGGTCCGCGAGTTCGTCGACGCCGTGGTCCGGGTCGCCAGGGGCGGTACGGCGCTGGATCCGGAGGTCGTCCAGCAGTTGCTGGGCCGCAGCCGCAAGCAGGACGTCCTCGCCAACCTGACCCCGCGCGAGCGGGAGGTGCTGGGCCTGATGGCGGAGGGGCGGACGAACTCGGCGGTCGCGAAACAGCTGGTGGTGAGCGACGGTGCGGTGGAGAAGCACGTCAGCAACATCTTCCTGAAGCTGGGGCTGTCGCCGAGTGACGGGGATCACCGCCGGGTACTCGCGGTGCTGACCTACCTGAAGTCCTGAGGACCTGACACCCTGTCAGACAGGGGTGGACGGAAAGCGACACCCCGGGGCGTGAAAATAAACGGAGCGTGATGCTCCGGCAACACAGCGGGAGCAGCAGAACGTCATAATCCAGGGCAAGAGGGCATCTCACGGAGAGGTCCACCATGCGAGAAGTCCCGGGAAGGCCCACCTCACCGTCGTAGGGTGGGCCACGGGGCGACCGGTCGCCGGCCGTCCCCCGAGCCTTCTCCCGCCTCTGGCGGAGAAGACCCTTGCCGCGAGGGAGGTCCAGTTCAGTGACCAGCCAGGTCAGCAACGAGGCCGGTGAGGCCCTGGTCGGGGAGCAGCGCAGCGCCCCGGCGGCGCCCCACCACGGCACAGACAAGGAAGTACGCCGACTCGATCGGGTGATCATCCGCTTCGCGGGCGACTCCGGTGACGGCATGCAGCTCACGGGTGACCGGTTCACCTCCGAGACGGCGTCCTTCGGGAACGACCTCTCGACGCTGCCGAACTTCCCCGCCGAGATCCGCGCCCCCGCCGGCACGCTGCCGGGCGTCTCCTCGTTCCAGCTGCACTTCGCCGACCACGACATCCTGACCCCGGGCGACGCCCCGAACGTCCTGGTCGCCATGAACCCGGCCGCGCTGAAGGCCAACATCGGGGACGTGCCGCGCGGCGGCGAGATCATCGTCAACACCGACGAGTTCGCCAAGCGCGCCATGGCCAAGGTCGGCTACACCACCTCCCCCCTGGAGGACGGCTCGCTGGCCGGCTACCGGGTCCACCCGGTACCGCTGACCACGCTGACGATCGAGGCGCTCAAGGAGTTCGGCCTCTCACGAAAGGAGGCCGAGCGCTCCAAGAACATGTTCGCGCTCGGGCTGCTCTCCTGGATGTACCACCGGCCGACCGAGGGAACCGAGACCTTCCTGCGGCAGAAGTTCGCCAAGAAGCCGCAGATCGCCGAGGCGAACGTGGCGGCGTTCCGGGCCGGCTGGAACTTCGGCGAGACGACCGAGGACTTCGCCGTCTCCTACGAGGTCGCCCCGGCCACCACCGCCTTCCCACCCGGCACGTACCGGAACATCTCCGGGAACCTGGCCCTGTCCTACGGCCTGATCGCCGCCTCCCGGCAGGCGGACCTCCCGCTCTACCTGGGCTCCTACCCGATCACGCCCGCGTCGGACATCCTGCACGAGCTGTCCCGGCACAAGAACTTCGGCGTCCGCACCTTCCAGGCCGAGGACGAGATCGCCGGCATCGGCGCCGCGCTCGGCGCCGCCTTCGGCGGATCGCTGGCCGTCACCACTACCTCCGGACCCGGTGTGGCCCTGAAGTCCGAGACCATCGGCCTCGCGGTCTCCCTGGAGCTGCCGCTGCTGATCGTCGACATCCAGCGCGGCGGCCCCTCGACCGGCCTGCCCACCAAGACAGAGCAGGCCGACCTGATGCAGGCCATGTACGGCCGCAACGGCGAGGCCCCGGTGCCGGTCGTGGCACCGAAGACGCCCGCCGACTGCTTCGACGCGGCCATCGAAGCGGCCCGCATCGCTCTCACGTACCGCACCCCGGTCTTCCTCCTCTCCGACGGCTACCTCGCCAACGGCTCCGAGCCCTGGCGGATCCCGGACCTCGACGAACTGCCCGACCTGCGCGTGCAGTTCGCCTCCGGCCCCAACCACGAGCTGGCGGACGGCACCGAGGTCTTCTGGCCGTACAAGCGCGACCCCCTCACCCTCGCCCGGCCGTGGGCCGTGCCCGGCACACCCGGCCTCGAACACCGCATCGGCGGCATCGAGAAGCAGGACGGCACCGGGAACATCTCGTACGACCCCGCCAACCACGACTTCATGGTCCGCACCCGCCAGGCCAAGACCGACGGCATCGAGGTCCCGGACATCGAGGTCGACGACCCGGACGGCGCGACGACCCTCGTCCTCGGCTGGGGCTCCACCTACGGCCCGATCACGGCGGCCGTCCGCAGGCTGCGCCGCGCGGGCCGCCCCATCGCCCAGGCCCACCTGCGCCATCTCAACCCCTTCCCCCGCAACCTCGGCGACGTGCTGAAGCGGTACGACAAGGTGGTGATCCCCGAGATGAACCTGGGGCAGCTCGCCACGCTCGTCCGGGCCAGGTACCTCGTCGACGCGCGCAGCCACACCCAGGTGAACGGCATGCCGTTCAAGGCCGAGCAGCTCGCCACGGCACTCGAGGAGGCCATCGATGACTGAGTCACTCCTGAAGCTCGTGCCCAAGGCCGAAGCCGCCCAGTCGATGAAGGACTTCAAGTCCGACCAGGAGGTGCGCTGGTGCCCGGGGTGCGGCGACTACGCCGTCCTCGCCGCCGTGCAGGGCTTCATGCCGGAGCTGGGACTGGCGAAGGAGAACATCGTCTTCGTCTCCGGGATCGGCTGCTCCTCCAGATTCCCGTACTACATGAACACGTACGGGATGCACTCCATCCACGGCCGCGCCCCCGCCATCGCCACCGGGCTCGCGTCCTCGCGGCGCGACCTGTCGGTCTGGGTCGTCACGGGCGACGGCGACGCGCTCTCCATCGGCGGCAACCACCTGATCCACGCCCTGCGCCGCAACGTCAACCTCAAGATCCTGCTCTTCAACAACCGGATCTACGGCCTGACCAAGGGGCAGTACAGCCCTACCAGCGAGGTAGGCAAGATCACCAAGTCGACGCCGATGGGGTCGCTCGACGCCCCCTTCAACCCGGTGTCGCTGGCGATCGGCGCGGAGGCGTCGTTCGTGGCGCGGACGGTGGACTCCGACCGCAAGCACCTCACCGAGGTGCTGCGCCAGGCCGCCGACCACCCCGGCACGGCGCTCGTGGAGATCTACCAGAACTGCAACATCTTCAACGACGGCGCCTTCGAGGTCCTGAAGGACAAGCAGCAGGCCGAGGAGGCCGTGATCCGCCTGGAACACGGCCGCCCGATCCGCTTCGGCGCCGACCTGGCCAAGGGGGTCGTCCGCGACCCGGCGACCGGCGACCTGAAGGTCGTCGCGGTCACCCCCGAGAACGAGAGCGCCGTCCTGGTCCACGACGCCCACGCAGCCTCGCCGACCACCGCGTTCGCGCTGTCCCGCCTCGCGGACCCGGACACGCTGCACCAGACGCCGATCGGGGTGTTCCGGTCGGTCGAGCGGCCGGTGTACGACACGCTGATGGCCGACCAGCTGGACGCGGCGATCGAGCAGCGCGGCAAGGGCGACCTGGGCCAGCTGCTGGCGGGCAACGACACCTGGACCGTCATCGGATAGCGGCGGCGCGTACGTCCTGAGGGGCGCGGCGGCTCGGCCGCCGCGCCCCTCAGGTCTTCTTCTGCGCCTGCGCCGCCTTCTCGAACTGCCCGAGGAAGCGCGGGACCCCGCGCTCGACGCGGTACAGGAACATCTCCTTGGTCTGCGTGAAGAAGATGGGGTTGGAGCGGTCGAAGCCGTACGTCTTGGTGATGCCCTGGTACGGGAAGACCCGCAGCCTCTCCCGCACCGCCCCCCGCTCGATGCCCTGGTGGGTGTCGACCAGCTCCCGCAGAGCGTCGCCGAGGCCGAGGACCACGTCGTACGCCTCCGCCGCGTACCGCTCGACCGGCGCCGAAGGCGCGAGGCCCCACCGGGTCCGGTACGCGGCGGTGAACGCCTTGGCCTTGGGGACGAGCGCCGGGTCGACGTACGTGGTGCCGAAGTACCAGCCGTCGGCGGCCGGACCCGCGACGGAGAGGAACTCGGGGCCCAGGGCGTACTCGACGCTGCCGCGCAGTCCTGTGTACCCCTGGCGCGCGAGTTCCCTCGCGCAGAGGCCGGCCCTGCGCGGGGAGGCGCCCGCGTAGAACACGGCGTCGGGGCGGGTGGCGAGGGCCTCGCGGACCGCCGGTGCGAAGTCCTCGCCGGCCGCCGGCACCCGGTGCTCGGTCGTCGTCCCGTCGATCTCCAGCATGCTGCTCCGGACGGACTTGACGGTCCGCCAGGCGAAGTCCCCCGCCGCGCGGTCGTGGACGACCGCCATCCGCCGGGCGCGCCGCACGAGGACGACGCTGATGTACGGCATGAGCAGCATGTCCTGGTGGACGCGCAGCTCCCGGTAGGTGGGCGTGGTGGTCTGGCCCTCGATGTCGACCTGGTCGACGCCGATGGCGACGCTCAGCAGGGCCACCCGGTTGGAGTGGTACGTCCCCGAGCCGGCGACGACGGTCTCGCGGCTGGTCGGGCCGATGACCGCCATGACGGCGGCGTCCCCGACGAACGCCTTCGCCGCCTCGGCCGCGCGGCGGGGGTCCCCGGCGTCGTCGCGCACCGTCAGCGACAGGTCGAAGAGCCGGTCGGCGCGGGCGTTGAGGGTCTCGACGGCGAGCCGCACCCCGCGCTCCTGCGCGCGGCCGTCCGCCTGGCGGGGGCCGCTGAGGTCGGTCTGGACGCCGATGCCGTACGTCCGCCGGGGGCCGGGCGGGCCGCCGGTGGCGGGGGCGGACGGCGGCCGGTTGGCCAGCCAGGCGGTGAGTCCGCCCGCTCCGGCGACGGCGGCCGCCGAGCCGAGGACGAGGAAGCGGCGGCGCGACGGCGGGCCGGCGGCGGGGCCGGGCGGGTCGGTCAGCACGGTCGGTTCCGCCACCGGCAGGTCCAGGACGCGGGACGAGCGCTGGGCGATCAGCGCGGGCAGCCCGGGCGGCAGCCAGTCTCCGGCCGGCCCCTCGGGCCCGGTGCCGGAAGAGGTCCCGGACACCGGATCGGACGGGCCGGCGGGCGGGGCGGCGACCGCGGGGTAGGCGATTCTGGGGTCGCGGGGGGCGCCGGAGCCGCTCAGGGCGGCCCGGACCTCCGGGGCCGTGGGCCGGGAGGCCGGGTCCTTGGCCAGGCAGGCTCCCACGAGGGCGGACAGGCGGGGCGGCAGGCCGTCGAGGTCGGGCTCCTCGTGGACGGTGCGGTAGACGACGGCGGCCACCGATCCCGTACCGAAGGGGCGGCGGCCGGTCGAGGCGTGGGCGAGGACGCAGCCCAGCGAGAAGACGTCGCTCGCCGGGCCGACCTCGCCCGCCCCCGTGACCCGGGCCTGTTCGGGCGAGAGGAAGCCGGGTGTGCCGATCATCGCGTCGGTGGCGGTGAGGGCGGTCGCCCCGGCGGAGCGGGCGATGCCGAAGTCGATCAGACGCGGGCCGTCGAGGGCGAGCAGGACGTTGGCGGGCTTGACGTCCCGGTGGACGAGTCCGGCCCGGTGCAGGTCCCCCAGCGCCTCGGCGAGCCGGCGCCCCAGGGCCCGTACGGTCGCCTCGGGCAGGGGCCCGTGCACGGCCACGGCCTCCGCGAGCGAGGGGCCGGGCACGAACTCGGTGGCCAGCCACGGCTCGCGGGCCTCCGGGTCGGAGCCCAGGACCTTGACCACCCAGCGGCCCGCGAGCGACTCGGCGACCCTCGCCTCACGGCGGAACCGCTCACGGAAACCGGGGTCGGCGGCGTGCTCCGCCCGGATGAGCTTGAGCGCGGCGAGCGCGCCGCCGGCCGAGCGGGCGAGGTAGACCACTCCCATCCCGCCCGCGCCGAGGCGGCCCAGGAGCCGGAATCCGGCGATCGTCGACGGATCGGCCGGGCGCAGGGGCTGCACGGGTCACGTCCGGCGGGTCTTGGGCGGCCCCGAAGGGGCGAAGTCCAGCGGTTTGTAGCGGCCGTTCTCGACGGCGTACAGGAAGGTCCCCACCACGCCCGGCAGCAGGTCGCCGGTCTTCGTGTCGAAGACGTAACCCCCCATGACCCCTTCGTACTTGGCCTTGCGCAGCCGGGGCGCGAGTGCGGTGCGGTCCGGTGGTCCGCCCGCCTTCACGGCCTTCTCCACCTCCGCGACGAGCAGGGTGACGAGATCGTACGCCTCCCCCGAGTAGAAGGCCGGGACGGTGCCGTACCGCTTGCGGTGCGCGGCGACGAAGGCCGCGGCCTGCTTCCTGGTGGTGGGGTCGACGACGGGGGCGCCGATGATCCAGCCCTCCGCCGCGGACCCGGCCTCCTTCGGGAAGCGGGGGCCGAAGACGTGCTGGCCGGTGATCCTCATCCCGGTGAAGCCGAGTTCGTCGAGCGCCTTCGCGGCGAGGACGGCGCTCTCCGTGACGCCGCAGTGGACGTAGGCGTCCATGCCCTCCGCGATCATCTCGGCGAGGACCCGTTTGTAGTCCGTGGTGGCCGCGGGGACGACGCGGGGGTGCGGGATGACCTCGGCGTAGCGGAAGCCGAAGTCGACGCCCCGGACGTACTGCCAGGAGTACGAGTCGTCGGTGCGCTCCTGGAGGATGCCCGGCCGGGTGCTGGGCGTGGTGTGCAGGACGTGGTAGGCCAGGGACGTTCCCGCCACGGGGTGCTGCGGGCAGGCGCGCAGCAGGGTCGTGCCCTTGCCCTCGGCCTGGCCGGCGGTCAGCAGGTTGAGCCCCGGGGAGACCATGATCAGGGGCATGCGCGCCTCGTCGTAGGCGGGCAGCGCGTTCTGGGCGGTGTAGTCGGAGGTGGGGCCGATGACACCGAGGACCCGGGGGTCGGTGGTGAGCCGCCGGGCCGCCTCCAGGGCGCGGTACTGGTCCCCGCCGTCGTCGGAGACCTTCACTTCGAGGGTGAAGGGCTTGTCCGCGCGGGCGTTGAACCGCTCGACGGCGAGGCGGGCGCCGCGCTCCTGGGCGATGCCGATGTCCTTGGCGGGGCCGGTGAGGTCGGCGTGGACGCCGATGACCCAGGGCCGTTCGCCACCGCCACCGCCGCCGCTGCCGCCCCTGTCCCGCAGTCCGGCCCAGGCGGCGGCTCCACCGCCTCCGGCGACGACCGCCGCACCGGCGGCGAGGAGCAGGAACTTCCGCCTGCTGCCGCCCGGTCGCGGGCTTCCGCCGTCCTCGCCGATCCGGGTGGCGTCGATGTCGGGGAGGGCCAGCATCCGTGCCGAGCGTTCGGCGATGGTACGGACGACGGGAGCGGGGAGCCAGTCGCCGCCGGGGCCCGGGGCGTCCTCGGCGAGGAGGACGACGAGCCCCTGTGCCGTCGGCCGCGCGGCCGGGTCCTTGGCCAGGCAGGCCCGCAGGGTCTCCAGGAGCCCGTCCGGTACGCCGGCGAGGTCCGGCTCGTCGTGGACCGTGCGGTACAGCAGCGCGTCGACGGATCCCGCGCCGAAGGGCGGGCGGCCGGTGGAGGCGTACGCCAGGAGGCAGCCGAGCGCGAAGACGTCGCTGGCCGGGCCGATGTCGGCGCCGCGCGCCTCGGCCTGTTCCGGGGCGAGGAAGCCGGGCGTGCCGACGACCATGTCGGTGGAGGTGAGCGCGGTCTCCTCGGCCGCCCGGGCGATGCCGAAGTCGATCAGGCGGGGGCCGTCGACGGCGAGGAGGACGTTCCCCGGCTTCACGTCCCGGTGCACGAGCCCTGCGGCGTGGACGGCGTCGAGCGCGCGGGCCAGTGCGCCGCCGAGGATCCGTACGCTCCGCTCGGGCAGGGGCCCGTGGGCGCGGACGGCCTCGCCGACGGAGGGGCCGGGGACGAAGGCCGTGGCCATCCACGGCTCGGGGGCGTCCGGGTCGGCGCCGGTGACGGGGACGGCCCAGGGGCTCGAGACACGGCGGGCGGCCTCGACCTCGCGGCGGAAGCGGGCCCGGAAGTCGGGCTGGTCGGCGTGGTCGGCGTGGGTGACCTTGACGGCGGCGAGTTCGCCGTTGTCGGTACGGCCGAGGTAGACGACGCCCATGCCTCCGGCGCCGAGCCGGCCGAGGAGGCGGTATCCGGCGAGCGAGGACGGGTCGGAGGGTGCCAGCCGCTGGACGGCGCCGGGCTCGCGGGCGGGCGGAGCGCCGGCGCCTGCGCCGCTGCTCGCGCTTGCGCCCCTGCTTGCGCCGCTGCCTGCACCGGCGGCGGCATCGGCGGGGCTCGGGGGGCCTTCGGGTCTCGGGGGAACTTCGGGTCTCGCCGGGCCGTCGGGGTGCACGGGGTTCTCGGGTCCGTCCTGGCTCGCGGGGCTCTCGGAGCCGGCGGGGGTGACGGGGTGTCCGGGTCCTTCGAGGGCGTGGCGGCGCTCGGATCCGCCGGCCGTTCCGCGGCCCTCGGGGGCCTCGTGGTTCTGGGGTCCCCGCGCGCTCCCGGAGGACTCGCGGTTCTCGGGAGTCTCTCGGTTCTCGGGGTTCTCGGAGGGGTTCACGACTGGGCCTCCAGCAGCTTCTCGGCGCGGCCGATCATGGCGACGAGGGCCTGGACCTGGGCGCTGTCGATCTCCTTGTCGGTGTGGCCGGGCGCGCCCTTGACGACGGCCGCGACGGTGACCTGGCCGACCCGGGACTGGTACCAGGCGTACTTCTGGCCGTTCGGCCCGTCCTTGGCGGCGTCGTTGTGGTAGCGGCCCATCTCGCCGAGCGAGTCGGAGGCGGTGAAGTTGCCGCCGACGCCGAAGGGGTTGCCGATGGAGATGAGTTTGGTGATCCGCTCGCCGTCGCGCAGGCCCTGCTCGGGGCAGCGCAGCGCCTCCTCCAGGGTCTCGGCCATCTCCCAGTCGGCGGCCGTCTCGGTGCGGTGGACGGTGACGGTGGAGGAGACCCGCAGCTGTCCCCTGCCGGATCCGGCGGGGATCTCGCTGGAGGCGGTGACGCTGTAGAGCACGGTCGACGGGCGGACGCCCGCCTCCCAGACGCACCCCCGGCCGAGGACCGGCCAGTGGTCGTCGGTACTGAGGTACGGGGTGCGTTCGACGAAGTCGGGGCCCCAGGAGTCGGGTCCCGCGACGACGGCGAGGGCGAGCCTCTTGGCGTCGGCCGTGGTCTTCGGCGCCCGTGCCGGGTCGGCGGTGAACCCGAGCCGGGTGGGTGTGGGGCTGGGCGCCGGTTCACCGGACGGCGTCGCCGCCGTGCTCGGATCCGGTCTGCCGTCGGACCGTTCGTTCCCGCCGTCGGTCGCGCAGCCGGTCAGGATCAGTCCGCCCGCCAGTAAGGCGCAGCAGGAGCGCAGCACTCTTCGGTATCTGAACGTCACGAATCCCCCACGCACGCTCACACATTCCCCAGATGGTGATCGGATCGTACGCCGAGGAACCGTCAACACGCCCAGGATGCGACGTCATTGGGACTGTTCGGTGGCAGCCTCGCGACGTTCCTCGTCGTAGCGCGCGCGGGCCCGCAGCACCGCCGCGACCCGGCGCTCCGTCCACCGGCCCAGCTCCGCGACCTGACGTGCGGCCTCGACGCCGAGGTCGGTGAGGCTGTAGTCGACCCGGGGCGGGATCACGGGCTTGGCGTCGCGGTGCACGAAGCCGTCCCGCTCCAGGGTCTGGAGCGTCTGCGTGAGCATCTTCTCGCTGACCCCGCCGACCTCACGGCGCAGCTCGCCGAAGCGGTACGAGCGTTCGAGCAGGGCGATGAGGATCAGCACGCCCCAGCGGCTGGTGACGTGTTCCAGGACGAGCCGCGAGGGGCACATCGGGTCCTTGACGTCCCCTCGCCGGGCACCGTCCGCCTCGTTCGCGGGCGCTCCCGGGCCGACGCCCCCCGCCCCGCTTCCGACTCCGTCCACACTTACTCGCATACCAGTACCTTACTTCAAAGTGGGTACTTTCGAATAGTTGGCGCCCACCCTACGGTGAGTGCATCGCCCCGTGCCCGCACGAACCCCTCCAGGAGTGAACGCCATGAGCATCGTCGTCACCGGAGCCACCGGACAGCTCGGCCGTCTCGTCGTCGACGAGCTGCTGACCCGGGTCCCCGCCGAGTCCGTCGTCGCCGTCGTCCGCGACAAGGCGAAGGCGGCTGACCTGGCCGAGCGCGGCGTGGAGCTGCGCGTCGCCGACTACAGCAGTCCGGAGACGCTGGCGGGCGCCTTCGAGGCCGGTGACCGCGTCCTGCTGATCTCCGGCAGCGAGGTGGGGCGGCGCGTGCCGCAGCACACCGCGGTGATCGACGCCGCCAAGGCGGCGGGGGTGGCCCAGCTGGCCTACACCGGCGTCCTCGGCGGCCCCGAGGCCGACTTCACCCTCGCGGACGAACACAAGGCGACCGAGGCGCTGATCCTCGACTCGGGCCTGCCGTACACCTTCCTCCGCAACGGCTGGTACTCCGAGAACTACACGGCGAACCTCGCCCCCGTCCTGGCGCACGGCGCCGTCGTGGCCAACGCCGGCGAGGGGCGGATCGCGTCCGCCGCCCGCGCGGACTTCGCCGCCGCCGCCGCGGTCGTCCTGACCGGCGAGGGCCACCTCGGCCGGGCGTACGAGCTGAGCGGCGACGTCGCCTGGTCGCTGGCCGAGTACGCCGCCGAGGTCGGGCGCCAGACCGGCCGGGAGATCGCGTACAGCGACGTGCCGGCCGAGACGCACCTGTCGGTCCTCACCGGCGCGGGGGTCCCGCTGCCCTTCGCCGAGATCCTGGTGGACGTCGACCGGGCCATCGGTCGCGGGAGCCTCGCCCGGCGCAACGGCGACCTGTCCCGGCTGATCGGGCGGCCGACCACCCCCGTCGCGGAGACGATCAGGGAGGCCCTCGCGGCCCGCTGACGCGAAAGTCATGACCGTATCGCGGTACGGACATGACAGCCCGCCCTGTGCGGCGCTACCGTCGACAGGACGGCGCGGGCGCAGGGCGGGAGCTTTTTCGTGGACAAGCACAGCGAGGGACGAGCAGGGCTCTTCTACGGCATCGTCGCCTACGGGATGTGGGGGCTCGTCCCGCTCTTCTGGCCGCTCCTGAAGCCGGCCGGGGCGATCGAGATCCTCGCCCACCGGATGGTGTGGTCGCTGCTCGTGGTCGGTGTGGCGCTGCTCGCGCTGCGGCGCTGGGGCTGGTTGCGCGAACTGCTGCGCGACCGCCGCAAGCTGGGTCTGATCACCGTCGCCGCGGCCGTGATCAGCGTCAACTGGGGCGGCTACATCTGGGCCGTGAACTCCGGCCAGGTCGTCGAGGCCTCCCTCGGGTACTTCATCAATCCGCTCGTCACCATCGCCATGGGCGTGCTGCTCCTCAAGGAGCGGCTGCGGCCCGTGCAGTGGGCGGCGGTCGGCATCGGCGGCGCGGCCGTGCTCGTCCTGGCGATCGGCTACGGGCAGCCGCCCTGGCTCTCGCTGATGCTGGCGTTCTCCTTCGCCGTCTACGGCCTGGTGAAGAAGAAGGTGAACATCGGCGGCCTGGAGTCGCTGGCCGCCGAGACCGCGGTCCAGTTCCTGCCCGCCCTCGGCTATCTGCTCTGGCTCGGCGCGAACGGCGACATCACCTTCGGCACCCGGGGCGCGGGCCACGCGGCCCTGCTCGCCGCGACCGGCCTCGTGACGGCCGCGCCGCTGGTCTGTTTCGGGGCGGCGGCCATCCGGGTTCCGCTGTCGACCCTGGGGCTCCTGCAGTATCTGGCGCCCGTCTTCCAGTTCGGCCTCGGTGTCGTCTACTTCCACGAGGCGATGCCTCCCGAGCGCTGGGCCGGCTTCTCGCTGGTGTGGCTGGCGCTGACGCTTCTGACGTGGGACGCGCTGCGCACGGCCCGCAGGAGCCGCGCCGACGTCACGGCGGCGGCCCGGACGGCGATGGCCCGGGCCACCCCGCTCGAGAAGCCCGAGGCAGAGGCGCCGACGACCGGCGAGAAGGCGGCCGGCGTGGAGACCGCCGGCATGGAGACCGCCGGCGTGAACATCACCGGCATCGAGACCACCGGCGTGAAGGCGGCCGGCGAGCAGGCGACCGGGGCGACGGCGACCGACACGCCCAGGGCCGGCTCCGCGTCGCCCACGCAGGCGCGGATCCCCCGCTGAGACGCGCCCGCCGACGGTGACCCAGCGGCGCCTGGACGTCACTGTGGGCGGCGTGATCCGCGTCACATCGCGATCAGGCCACCGTGCGGCCTCTTTGCCAGGGCATTACGATCCATCCCACCATCCGGGCGTGTGGCGACGACCGCCTGACCAGCGGAACGCGACGCGGCGCCGGTGTGTACACAGAGCGCGGGGGGCTCGAGATGGTGGCAACAGGCATGCGCGTATTGGGGCTCTCCGAACTCGAGGAGAGCATCTACCGCCACTTCCTGCGGAATCCCGACACCACGGACGGGGACATCCACCTCCTGCTACGGGCCGACCGCGAGGCCGTGGCCGTCGCCCAGGCCCGGCTGCGCGAGCTCGGGCTGCTGTATCCGACCGGCCGGCAGACCGTCTGCCCGACCGATCCGGCGATCGTCGTGGACCGGCTCACCGACCTGCGGCTGCGCGAACTGCACCTGGAGCTGCAGGAGGTCACCCGCTCCCGGCACCTGGTCGCCGAGCTGCGCGACGAACAGTGCCCGGCGCTGGCCTCGCCGCAGTCCGTCGAGCGGATGGAGAACGTGGCGCAGATCCGCAGCCGGATCGACGACCTCGCCTTCTTCGCCCGCGAGGAGATCCTCTCCGTCGAGCCGTACACCGCGCTCACCCCCGAGAACATCGAGCACTCCCGCCCCCTGGACATGCGCTGTCTCAGCCGGGGCGTCCGGATCCGCAACGTGGTCCTGCGCGAAGCCCTCGACGATCCGCTGACCGTGGGATACCTGCGCGAACTCACCGCCAAGGGAGCGCAGATACGGGCGGCGGACGACCTCTCCGAGCGCATCCTCGTCTACGACCGGCGCACCGCCCTCGTCCCGATCGACCCCGAGGACACCTCGCGCGGCGCCCTGGTGGCCCGCGAGACCGGCCTCGTCTCCGGCATCCTCGCCCTCTTCGAGAAGATCTGGTGCCAGGCCACGGACCTGTCGGCGATCATCGCGGACACCGAGGAGTGCCCGGGCGGGCTGGCCGAGACCGAGCGGGAGGTCCTGAAGTCGATGTGCCACGTCGGCAAGGACGAGATCGGCGCACGGGACCTGGGCATGTCGGTGCGGACCTACCGGCGCCACGTGGCCGACCTCCTGCGCGTCCTGGGCGCCTCCAGCCGCCCGCAGGCCGCCCTGCTGGCGCGCGAACGCGGCTGGATCTGACGGGGCGCCGGCCAGGGCGGCGACCCCACCGGGCCCGCCGTGGCGCCCGCCGCAGCTCCTGCGCCCCGCCGCTTGGCCGTGTCCGGAAAGCGGCGCCGGGGCTGCGGCGTCCGCGGCCCCGTCCTTCGGGCGGACGCCGCCACCTTCCGGACACTCCCTAGGAGACGGCCGCGCCCTGGAGGTCCTGCACCGCCCGGCGTACCGCCGCCGACACCGGGGCCGCGGCCTCGGACAGAGCCGTCAGACGGTCCTTGAGCAGGCGGCGCCGGTCGGCGGGCAGGGCGGTGGACAGCTGCCCGCCCGCGTGGGCGAGCCCGGCGAGCAGTGCGGCCCGGCCACCGGCCGTGGCGCCGTCCGCTTCGGCGGCACGGTCCTCGGCCGCGGCGGCCACCGAGGCCCGCACCTCACCGGCGGCGGTGAGGCCGTCCGGGGTGAGAGCGGCCCGGTTCAGCGGGAAGACCCCGAAGACCCGGCTGGTGCTCTGCTCCAGCAGCCCGTCCTTCTCCAGGCCCCGCAGCACCTCGTGGATCGACTCACGGCCGTCCTTGCGGACCCAGTGCAGCCACTTCCGGCCGGGTTCCGCGGAGACCCGCTGCCACACCTGCCGGAGCGCGGCGTCCCGCGGAGCCTCGCCGACGGCCGAGGCCGTGCCCGACTCGTCCACCAGGGCCCCGGCGCCGAGGAGTTCGGCGAGCAGCGCCCCGCGCACGGCCGGGGCGAGGGACTGCCGGACGGGAAGCCCGCCGCCGTCCGTGTCGAAGGCGAGCAGGATCATATCGCCTGCCAGAGTCATCTCGGGTGTTCCTCTCATACGGGCACCGGGCCGGCAACGGAGGCCGGTTTCCTGGCAGTCTGCCCTGCCAGCATCCCCAGTGCCGCTTCCTCGCCCGGCGGGAATCCCAGCCGGTTCATCACCATGTGCAGGTGGTGGAGCAGCTGGTGGTCCCGGGGGCCGGGGGCCCGCAGGACGAGGTCGGCCAGCGCGTCGGCGTGCGCGTCGACGCGCTCGCGCACGCCCGGCGCGGGCACGCCCTGGGCCCGTACACCGGCCGCGACGCCGCCGAGCAGGGGCCGGAGCTGCTCGCCGCCGGCGGCCATGCGCAGCTGCCAGCCCCACCGGGTGCGGTGGCGGACCCAGAAGACGTCCCGCTCCTCCTCGGTCAGCACCCGGGCGACGAGCGCGCGGGCGAAGTAGACCGCGTGGGCGGCCCGTTCGTACCGCCGGGGCAGGGCGGCCAGGTCCAGTCCGGCGCAGAACGCGCTGTCCAGGTGGAAGACGCGCTCGGCCAGGGCCACGCCATCGGGTCCGCCGTACTTGCCCAGCTCGGGTGCGTAGAGCGCGGGGGTGACACCGCGGGCCGGCGAGCCGGGAGGCAGCGCGCCGGGCAGCAGGCCGACCGCGTCCCCGGGCCGCTCCTCCAGCGCGTCGAGCAGGCCGGTGAGCTCCTCGCGGGCGGCGCCGTCCAGCGCGTCCACCGCGTCGGCCCCGGCCCGGAGCCGCAGCCGCAGGTGGTGGCCGGTGGCGTCCCAGTACCTGAGGAAGAACCATTCCTCGCTGCCCAGCCGTCCGGCCCGTTCGGCGAGCCACGGCACGAGGGTGCGGACCGCCGCGTCCATGAGCCGGGGACCGCCCGGATACACCCGTACGTACCACCAGTCCCGCTCGGGAACCGTCACGCTCATGCCTCCTCCTCCGGCCGCCGCCAGCGCAGCAGCGAGATGTGCTCGGCGGCCCGCGTGCCGCCCGCCGCGTCCCGCAGCGGATGCGCGGACCTGCCCGGCAGCGCTTCGACCAGCCGCAGGTGGCCGGTGGCCGGGCCGGCCCACTGGGCCAGCACCGCCAGCGAGAGCGGGGAGGCCAGCGAGACCCACAGGGGCTTGCGGTCCGTGTCGTGCTCGCCCGGCCCGAAGCCGGTCAGCCGGTGGCAGAAGACCTCCTCCGGTATCCCGTGCGCCCGTCGGAACTCCTCGGCGCGCAGCGCGGTCTCCGCGTCGCTCTCACCGGGCCGGGGCACCGGCAGCTCGGCGGCCGGGACGACCCACGAGGCGCGGGACGCGGTGACGCGGCCGAAGGTGGCGCGCGCCGTCGGCACGACCTCGTCGCGGCGCTGCTCCTGGAGTCCGAACGGCAGGACGTAGTCCGAGTGCGGTGATCCGTTGACCCACGGGTCCGCGAGGACGGCGAGCAGCCGGGCGAACGGCGGGAAGAGGTGCGGGGGGACCAGCCCGAGGTAGGCGAGGCCGACCGGGGCGCCCGTGCGGTCCCGCAGGGCGAGGGTGCCCTGGCCGGGGTCGTGCGTGAGGACGGTGTCGGCCAGGTCCAGTCCGTCGGCCGCCGGGGTCTCGCCGGGCAGCAGCAGGGGCGGCAGCAGGCCGGCCGACCGCGACTGGGCGGTGTTGATCTCCGTCCACAGGACGAGTTCCCGGCAGGTCCGGTCGGGCCAGCAGGCGCGGACGTGGTCGCGCAGCCGGTCGCGGAAGCCCTCGCCGAGGAGAGGCCCGAAGCGGGTCACGAGACCGCCCGTGCCCGGGTTGAACTGGTTGACGACCAGCCGGTAGTCGCCGTCGCGCACGGCCCGCTCCCCGGTGGCGGCGAGCTGGAACAGCACGGCCGCGGCGGGCGGCGCGCTGCTCGGTCCGACCGGCAGCCAGGCACGCTCCCCCGCGGTCCCCCGCGCGGCGCGGTCGGCGACGGATGCCTGGTCGAGGTCGGGCTGGGAGTCGCCGTCCACGGCGACGCGCATCAGGAAGCCGAGCACGTCGGAGCAGGTCCCGCCCGGACCGTACTCGGCGGTGAAGCGGTCCACCAGCACGTCGTAGAGGTGCGAGCGGAAGAGGAACGGGCGCATGCGGCGGCCCAGTTCGGCCAGGTCGGCACGGACCTCCGGCACGTCGAGGACATCGGGCAGGGCGAGGTCGCTGGCGACGTCCTCGTACAGCACCTCCCCGGAGTCGAAGCGGTCGAGGCCGGCCCGCCGGGCCCAGCGCCGGGCGGTGTGGCGGGCCCGGGTGAGCGTCTCGGTGCGCGCCCCCTCGTCGGCGGTGGCGAGGGCGGCGGCGGAGTCCCGCAGCCGTCGCACCTCGGCGGCGATCCCGTCGTCCGGATGGTCCGCGAGCAGCTCCGCCACGGCGGCCACCGGATCGCCGTCACGCCGCCAGGGCGGTACGGGCGTGATCAGGCCGGTGTCGAGGAGGCGCCGGAAGCGGCGGAAGGGGTCGGGGCCGCCGAGCCCGGACAGCAGGGCGTCCAGGGGGTGTGCGGCGTCGGGTGCGAAGCCGGCGAGCCAGGGCGCCGCGTGATCGGCCTCCACCACCCGGTCGAGCCGCCAGGCCAGGCCGCCGTCGGCGACGGGCTCGGGGAGCAGGACGAGGCCGCCCGGGGCGTCCGGGCCGCCGGGCCGGACGGGCGCGAGCCGGTAGCGCAGCAGGCCGGCGGTGCCGGCCTCACGGGCCAGGCAGCGCAGGGCGAGCTGGGCGAGGGCGGTGGCGGCGTAGCTGTGGGCGGCGGGGGCGGTGGCGCTGGGGACGGTGGCCGTCCCGGTGGCGCTGGGGACGGTGGCCGTCCCGGTGGCGCTGGGGACGGTGGCCGTCCCGT
>NZ_JBFASK010000008.1:59820-204133 GCF_040677675.1 Streptomyces sp. NPDC053755
CCGGTGGCGCCGGGGGCGGTGGCCGCCTCGGTGGCACCGTGGGGGCCGGGCGTGCCGACGGTGGTCAGCGTGGAGAACGGGCTGGTCTTCACGGCTGCCCGGGTCACGTAGGAGTAGAGGGTGCGCAGGTTGCGGGTCTCGGCGGGGCGGCGGCGCGGGCGGCCGTGGCGCAGCCAGTCCGGGGCGGCCAGCGCCGCGGCCCGGGCGAACGCCGGGTCGTCGAGGTGGCCGGCGAGCGCGGACGGGGCCGCCGCGCGGTCCTCGGCCAGCAGGGCGTCGAGCCGTCGGACGGTCTCGTCGCGCAGCCGGACGGCCGCCTGCCAGCCGGTGAAGGCCGCGGCCCCCGCGGGGCCCGCCAGCTCGGCGACGCGGGGCGGCAGTTCGTCGCCCCAGGGCAGGGCCCGCAGCCGGTGCACGGCCCGTTTGGCGGCCAGCACCAGGCGGCGCAGCGGCACCTCCTTGTCCAGGAGGGGCACCAGCGGGAAGCAGACGTCCTCCAGGGCGGGCCGTCGGCGCTCCAGTGCGGCGTGGGCGTCCGCGGCCTCGGTGATCGCCCGCCGGGTGGCGGGGCCGGTGAGGTCCAGGGCCTCGGTGGGCAGGCCGCCCACCCGGGTGAGCAGCGGTCCGGAGATCTCGGGGGCGGTCACGGCATCGACCGTCCGACCAGGGCGAACGACCAGATCAGCGACTGGACGACGAAGTAGCCCAGCGCCACGGTGTAGACGCTGCACACGATGCCGTACGTGACGTGCAGGCGGCGGCTGCGCGCCGGCATCCGCTCCAGGAAGCCCGGCAGCGGGCGGCCCAGCAGACGGTGCTTCAGCAGGGCGAAAGCGCGGCCCCGCGCGTCGACGAGACCGAAGCCGGCTTCCAGAGCGGCGTAACCGTCGCTCGGCAGCATCGGGTTGATGTTGGTGACCAGGTTGAGCATCTGGAAGAGGAGCAGCGCCCCGGCCACCTGGGCGGCCGGTCCGTCCGTGGTGAGCACGAGCAGGGCGGCGGCGCCGGTGAACCAGCCGTCGCTGAGCGGTCCGGCGACGGCGAGCAGGACGCGGCCGCCGCGGGAGCGGACGCGATAGGCGTCGGTGCGGTCGACGTAGGCGAGGGGCATGAAATAGAACAGCAGCGCCACTCCGAGGCCGCGTACGGGCACCTTGAGCACCTGGCACACCATGGCGTGCGCGCTCTCGTGCACGAGGATCTGGAAGAGCATCAGGCCGATCGCGACGAGGGTTCCGGCGCCGAGCAGTTCCTCGGCCGGCGGGGCGGAGGTCAGGACCGTGTAGAGGCCGAGCAGGATGCCCAGGAGGCCGCCGCCGGCGAAGACGCCGACCGACAGCCGGGCGGGCACCCGGCGCAGCAGCCGGGCGGCGGGCTCCAGGACCGTGGGCAGCGAGCGGGTGAGGACGAAGCGGGGCATGAGCATGGTGGTGCCGAAACGGCCGCCGGCGCGCTTCTTGGGCGCCCGCTCCGGTTCGGTGCCGACGAGCAGGCCGCTGCGGGTCAGCTCCCCGACGAAAGTGTCCAGTTCGCCGCGCACGCCCGCGGCGGGGACCCCCCGGCGCTCGGCCATCAGGGCCGACAGCTCGTCCAGCGAGTGCGTTCCGTCGAACTGGCGGAGCAGGGCCGCCGCCGACTTGGTCAGCCGGTGGTAGGTCCCGCCCTGCGGGTCGAACACCAGGGGGTGATCGTCCATCCCCCGGATGATCTCCAGATCCTCCCGGAGTTTGGGTGCAGTGCACACATCCACGGCGCGGTTCCTCCCTCCGCTGCGGCGGCCGGGCCCGCTACCGTGCCGGGCCGCCTGGCTCTAATCTGGTGTGGTGCGGTCCGGTTCGGGGAAAGCGAACCGGACTGGTGACTGAGGGGCCCTGGGCCCCGGGGTACTAGGACCACCCCGGAGCCCAGGATCCGACTCGGCCGAGGCCGGTCAGCCGCCCTGGCTGGAGACGCTGCTCATGGAGCCGACGCAGCCCACGGGGCAGCTGGCGGAGCCGGCGCAGGCGCCGCAGAAGGCGGTGGTGAAGCCGGGGCTCACCGCGTCCTGGAGGACCTCCAGGTCGAGGGACTCCGACCACAGCTCGAGCTCGTTGTCGAGGTTCTCGTTCATGCGGTTCACTTCCTTTCGAGTGCCTGGCGTGCAGGCGGTTGGGGTGACGGTGGTGGAGCGGGCGCTCTAGCCGAAGCTGGAGGCGCTCGCGGACGAGGAGGCGGTGCTCGTCGGGCACGAGGCCGTCGAGGCGGTGCCGGCGGTCGCCCAGGTGCCGAGGGCGACGCCCTCCTTCAGGGGCTCCAGACCGAGCGCGTCCGAGGCCAGCTCGTCGGCGGACAGGTCCAGTTCGAGGTCGTCGAAGTCCTGCATGCGAGGGATTCCTTCCTGTGGGGTGGAGTTGTCCGGGGAGACCGGGGGTCAGCCGATGGTCGACGCGGACGACGCGGTGGCCGCGGACGTGCCGGGGCAGGACGCGGTCGAAGCGGATCCGGCGCAGAAGAAGCAGCCGAGGGCGTTGCCCTCCGGAAGCTCCTCGATCGCCAGCTCGTCACCGTCGATGACGTAGAGCTCGAGGTTGTTCTCCATGGTGTTCACCTCCTTCCGGGGTGTGGTGCGGGCGGCCGGGCGGGCCGGCCGGGGCGGGCGGATCACCCGTAGGTGGAAGCGCTGCTGACGGACGACGCGGACGTCGCCGGGCAGGACGCGGTCGAGGCGGATCCGGCGGACGCCCAGCTCGCGAGGGCGTTGCCCTCGGGCAGTTCCTCGATCGCCAGTTCCTCGGCGTCGACGGCGTACAGCTCGATGTCCTCCATGCGAGGCACCTCCTCAGGTGTCGTGGGTTGGTTCACGGGCTCCCGCTCCCGGTGGGGGCGGGAAGTGTCAGGGGGCCGGCGGCAGGCCCAGGGCCAGCGCGAAGATCTGCTGGCGGGTCGTTCCGTCGCTGAGCAGCGGTCCGCGGACGGCGGCCGGGATGAAGCCGGCGAAGACGCTGCCGACGAGGCCGTGGGCGACGCCGTCCAGCCACATCGCGTACGCGGCGGCTCCGGCACGGGTGAGCAGCAGCCGGTAGCCGTGGCCGCCGTGGCGCCGGACCGCGGCGTCCAGGGGCACCCCGACGGAGATGATCGCGGCGGCGTCGGAGAACTCCGGCTGCAGCGTCAGGCCGTAGCGGGCCGCTCCGGTGGGCAGCTCCATCACCGGGGTGAAGGAACGCGCCGCCGGGTCGAAGCGGTGGACGGCGGGGGCGACCCCGGTCAGCCGGTGCGCGACGACGGTGAGTTCGAGCGGACAGGCCGCGTCGGGCCCGTCCTCCTCGCCGGCCGCGTCCGGGTCCGGTGCGGGGTCCGCGTCCAGGTCCAGGGCGCGGGTCATGATGCCGGCCAGCAGTCCGGCGGGCAGCGGCTCCGGGGAGAAGCCGCGCAGCGAGCGCCGGTGCTCGAGGGTGGTCAGCAGGTCGAGGGGAGCCGTCCGGGGCGTGTACGGGTCGACCGTGACGGTCGGCCCGAGGGCGGCGGGGGCCGGTACGGGCGGGGCGTGGTTCGGTCCGGACGGGGCCGGTGCGGGGCGTTCGGCGAGTGCCGTGGTGCCGGCGCCGCGCTGCTCGCGGAAGGACACCAGCATGTCCATGGCCAGTTCGTGCGGGGCGCTCACAGGGCTCCTCCCAGGTCGACGAGGGTGGTGATCGGTTCCAGGTCGGGGTCGATCCCCAGGGCAGCGGCCACCGCGAGGTCGTCCCAGCGGGTGCGGACCGCGCACGGCAGGCCCAGCGCGGTCGCGGCGGCGCGCAGCGTGGCGGTGGCGCAGCCGGCGTCCAGCAGGACGATCCGCAGGGCGAACGCGGAGTACTTCTTGGCGACCTTGGTGAAGTCGCCGGTGAGGACGACCGTCGCGGGCGCCTCCCCGGGGACCGCCCCGGGGTCGGCCGCGAGCCTGGCCAGCCGGTGTTCGGAGGCCACGTAGCCGTAGACGCCGGGCTCCAGGCCGGGGACGTCACGGACCACGAGGTGGGCGACGACGGAGCCGATGTTGCCGCCGCTCGCCGTCCAGCGCTGCACCCGGCCGGGCATGACGCCCCGGCGGCCGGCGGTGACGGCGAGGAGCAGGGCGGTGGTCCGGGCGTCGGGCGCGCCGGGCCGGTCCTCGGGGGCGGCGGGGGACCGCAGGGACGCGAGCGGTGGCTCCGGCAGTGGCACGGCGGCCGCGACGGGCCAGGTCTTCTCGTCGTTCTGGAGGGCGATGTTCGACGGTTTGTAGTGCGCCTGGTGTGCCTTGCCGTCGGCGTACTCCTTGGGCGGGAAGGCGATCGCCGCTTCGTAGCGCGCGGCGAGCGGTGGGGCGACCGGCTCGCCGGGCGCGGCCGAGCAGTGCGGGCAGCCGGGCCGGGTGGCGGCGGAGCGGCGCTGCTGCGAGAGGTCCGCCAGGTCGACGGTGCGCCACTGGGACGGCAGGGGGCTGGGCGTGCTCCGGGAGAGCAGCGCGAACAGGTCCCGGGCGAAGAGCGCGGCGGCCAGGTCGGCGTCGCCGGGCAGCGGCGCCCGGTCGTCCGCCGGGTCCTCCGCCGTGCGGCAGGCCAGGCAGGGGGTGAACGCGAGGTCGACGTAGGGCCCGAGGTGGGCGGTGCGGCCGGTGAGCGCGAGCCGGATCAGCGGGACGCCGGTCCGGGCGCAGGAGGCGGCGAGCGCCGCCGAGGAGGCCGGGTCGGGTCCGGCGACGACCACGAGGGTGCTGTCGGGCGCCGGCCGGGTGCCGGTGCCGGCGGTGGTGTCCACGAGCGAGCCGGCGAGGTGGCGGCGGGCGGCGTCGGCCAGGGGACCGGTGCCGAAGACCTCGACGCGGGCCCGGGCCAGCCGCTCCAGGGCCTCCTCCCAGGCGTGGTTGGCGCCGGTGGAGTCGCCGATGCGGGAGAGGAAGTCGGCGAGCGGGGCGGGCACCGCCGCCGCCCGGGAGGCCCGCTCCGGAGAGGCGGCCTCCTCGACGAGGCCGCAGGTCCACAGCAGCGACAGGGCCTTGAAGACGGTGCCGGCCGGGATGCCGAGGGTGTCGGCCACGTCCTCGTGGCCTCGGCTGCCGTCGAGCAGCGGAAGCATGCGGGGCAGCAGTTCCCGGGCGGCGGCGCCGCGCAGCAGCTGCTTCTTCGGGGTTCCCTCGACGACGAGGGCTTCGGGCGTGTGGTGCAGGGAGAGTCCGCGCCGGAGCCTGGGTCGTGCCGGGACGTGGAACTGCGGGTCGTTCAGGGCGGCCGAGGCCATGGCTTCGGCGGTGATCACAGAGTGGTCCGGCATCGAGGCCTCCTTTCCGGTTCGGGACGTGTGCGCGGGGCGTGCGGGGCGCGGGGTGCGGAACGCGTGCGCTGGCGTGCGGGTCGTGTGCGCGGGTGACCGGCTCGGCACGCGGGGCGCCGGCGGGGTGTCGTACGGGCTCGGGGGCGCGGTAGGACGGTCGTACGGGTTCGCGGGCGCCGGGGAGGGCGTCGTACGGGTTCGAGCGCGGGGTGGGGTCGGCCGGCCGGTGGCGGCGGCCGGGGTCACCGGACCGGGAGGGCCGCGAGTTCCGCTGCGATCGTCGCGAACCGCTCCAGGCGGCTCTCGGGGGTGCGGACCGGCCGGCAGCGGGCACACCGGTCGACGGCGACGACCGCCGAGCCCGACGTGGCGCCCTCCACCAGGCCGAAGATCCGGACGGTGGCGCCGATGCCCTCCGCCGCGCCCGGGTCGCCGGGTGCGGCCAGGGCCTCGTGCACCGCCTGGTCCGCGAGGCCCACGGCGATGGCGACGTGGTGCGGGGCGTGACCGGAGACCGGCGGGGCGGTGGTCCCGCCCGGGGTGTGGTCCGTCGTCGGAGCGGTGTGCTGGGCGCGGCGACGGGTGTAGCAGCGGTGGCACGCGGTGCGGCCGGGCACGACCACCGGTCCGCACCGCAGATCGAGGGGTCCCGCCTGGACGGGGAACCAGGGCCGGTTCCAGGCGTGGGCGCTGGCGTCCACCATGTCGGCCAGCACCTCCCGGCCCTGTCCGGTGGCCAGCACGATCAGGTCGCTGTCGGGCCACAGGCTGGGGTGGGTGCCCTGGTTCACGTCGAGCACGGTCGACTCGGGGTAGCGGGCGGCCAGCCCTTCGGCGACGGCCGCGCCGAACGCTCCCGCGGTGAGGATCAGCAGGCGCGGATCGGTCATCTTCGGACTCCTCGTCGGACGTTCACGGCGGGTGGGACGGTCGGGGGTCAGGCGAAGGGCTGGGGGTGCGGGTTGATGTCGGCCTCGCCGCGTACGGGGTGGCCCATGGCGGCGGGTGCCGCGTAGAGCCGGGGGTGCGCCAGATAGCGGGCGCGGTGGACGAAGGAGAGCGGCATGAGCTGGGGGACGAGCATCCGGACGACGGTGGCCCCGACCTGCTCGGCCTCGTCGGTGGTGAGGTCGACGGCGACGACCTCGCAGCCCGCGGCGTGCAGCCGCTCCAGCAGCCAGGCCAAGGCCGGCAGCGGTTCCTCGGACGGTGCCCGGGGAAGGTCGCGCAGCCCGTGCACGGGGCGTTCGCCCTCCAGCAGGAAGTCGAAGCGGTGCCGCTGGGACAGCGGGCCGGACAGCAGGGCGCCGTCGACGACGCTGACGATGTCCTCCTCCGCCGCCGGAGCGGTGGTGGCCGCGTCCTTCTCGGCGGCCCGCGCCATGTGGCGCAGCGCGATCCGCAGGGAGGACGCCTCGCGGTAGAGCTTGGCGATCCCCTTGCCGGGGTCGAGCTCCGCCGTCGCCGCGACGAGCTGGGCGATGACGCGGTCGTCGTCGGCGAGCTGCACCCCGTAGATCACCGGGATGCCGAGGTCGGTGGTCGCGTCGTAGAGCCGGGTCCGCAGCCGTTCGCTGCTGCCCCGCTCCACGAAGGCCCGGTACTCCGGTGCCAGTTCGGCCGGGTCGAACTCCAGCCGGGGCAGTCGCAGCCGCTGGAGCCAGGTCAGTGCGATGGCGTCGCGTTCGACGATCTCCAGGATGCCGTTGACGACGGCGGCGGCCGGGTCTGAGTGCGCGGCGCAGCCGGTCGAGACCGGGTGGACGTAGCGCTCGGCGATCGACTCCACCGGGTTCTTCAGCCAGACCTGCATCGCCGGGACGTAGACCGGGCGGTTGCGGGTGAAGGACCAGCCGCGCACCCAGCGCATCGGCCCGTCCGGGTCGGTGGGGACGAGGCCGCTGCGGGGGTCGGCCAGTTCGGCCGGGGAGCACCGGGGCCAGCGGTCGCTGGGGATGGCGTCCTCGCCGAGTTCGGCGGCGGTCGCCCAGACGATCTGCTCGGGGTCCCGTGCGCAGGAGGAGTACCGTTCCAGCGACTCGGCGACCGCGAGGTGCGCGGCGCGCTCCGGGTCGAGGTCGCCGCCTGCGCCGTCGAAATTGCCCGAGCTGGGGTTGTGCTCCCAGCCGGTCTGTTCGCTGAGCACTTCGCCGGGGTTGCCGAGCGAGGCGGTGAAGATCGGGAAGTCGGGCTCGCCCTCGGCGACGGGGAGCCGCGTGACGCGGTTCACCAGGCCGTACGAGGAGGCCAGCCGGCCGATCCGGAGGAGCGAGTCGGGTATCGGGGGGTGTTCCGGGCCGGGGCCGGCCCCTCGACCGGGGCGAACGGTGAGCGTGGTGCCGGCCGGGCCGGCATCCGTAGTGCCGGCCGGGGTGCCGGCCGTCGCGTCGAGGCCGCCGCCGGTCGTGGCCGTGGGTCTGACATCCGCCCGGGTGACGGTCCCGGCAGGGGTCTCGGTCGGTGTGTACGGCGTCATCATCCACGCTCCGTGTCCCAGCGGAACGTCCGTGCCGCGAGGGCCGTGAGCCCCGCGGCCGTCGCCGCCATCACTGTCCAGTCGAGCCACAGGGCGTGGCGGGTGATCCCGCCGACCACGTCGTGGCGGAGGGCGTCTCCGAACATCGCCAGCGGGGTCCAGGAGAGCGGACCGGCCACCGAGTCGGGGAGGAGTTCGAGGGGGAAGAGCAGTCCGGTGCTCATCAGCAGGACCGGTGTCAGCAGCCCCGAGATCGCATTGGTCACCTCGGGCGAGGAGAGCAGTCCGCCCAGCAGGTAGCCCAGGGCGAGCAGCATCACCAGTCCGATGGCCGTGGTCAGCAGCAGCCGCAGCATCGAGGCGGGTTCCAGCAGTCCGCCGGCGACGGCGCCCGTTCCCATCAGGGCGAGTACCGCCAGGGCCAGCAGACCGCGGCCCGGGAGCAGCGAGAGCAGGACGGCGGGCCGCCGCGCCGGGGTCGTGGACAGCAGCCGCAGGGTGCCGCTGGCCCGCATCGCCACGAGGGCGGAGGCGGTGCCGGTCAGGGCGAGCGAGAGCAGCGCGAAGGCGAGGACGCCGGGGATCACGAAGGCCATGGGGTCGAAGAGCGCGGACCCGTCGTTGCCGACGGCCGCCACCTCCCAGCCCTGCCAGCCGGTGCCGTCCAGCGCGGCGCGGACCGCCGCGACCACCGAGGGCTGTTCCGGGTCGACGGCCATCCGCAGGGTGCGGGAGGCCGCGTCGGGGACGATCACCGCCGCCTTGCCCGGCTGTGGGCCGGCTTCGGGGACGGCGACGGCGGTACTGCCCCCGCCGAGGGCGTCCTGGAGGGCGGTCGCCTGGGGGGCGGGGCCGACGACCGCGAGGTCGAAGGGGCCCCGTACCCAGGTGAGCTGCATGAGGACGACGAAGAACACCGCCATCAGGAGCGGGAAGACCACGCTGAAGAAGAGTGCCGCGGGATCGCGCAGCAGCTGTCGGGTCATGGCCCGGGAGAGCGCCTTCCACTGGCGCGTCGTCGACACGGGTGGTGCGCTGAGGCCGATGGGGGTCATCGCTTCTCCTCCTGTTCCGGTCCCGGTTCCGGCGAGGTTCCGGTGAGACGGAGGAACACGTCCTCCAAGGTCGCGGGGCGCGGCCGGACGTCGGCCGTGGGGTCGAGCCCGGTGATCCACGCGGCGGCGGCGTGCGGGTCGTCCGCCGTCGCCTCGAACCGCATCCGGCCCGAGCGGCCGGTCGCCTCCACGGCCGTCATGGCGTCGCCGAAGCGTGCGCGCACCCGGTCGGCGAGGTCGGCCTGTTCGGTGCGTACGGACACGACACCTCCCGGGGCGTGCCGGGCGATCAGCTCCGTCGGGGAGCCGGCCGCCACCATCCGCCCTTCGTGCATGACGGCGAGGCGGTCGCACATCTCCTCGGCCTCGGCCATGGCGTGGGTGGTGAGCAGGAACGTGGTGCCGCCGGCCTGGGCCCTGCGGATGAGGTCCCAGACGGCGTGCCGGGCGTGCGGGTCGAGTCCGGTGGTGGGCTCGTCGAGGACCACCACGGGGGTGTCCCCGACCAGCGCCGTGGCGAGCAGCAGCCTCTGCTGCTGACCGCCGGAGAGCCGGGCGGCGCGCGCTCCCGCCTTCTCGGCCAGGCCGATCTCGTCGAGCAGGGCGTCCACGTCCCGGGGCGCCGGATACAGCGCGGCCCAGGTCTCCAGGGTCTCCCGCACCTTCAGCCTCGGGAAGAGGCTGGCCTGTTGGGGCTGGAGGGCGAGGGAGGCGCGCAGCACGTCGGTCCGGGCGAGCGCGTCCTCGCCGAGGACGCGGATCGATCCCGCGTCGGGCCGGCGCAGTCCCGCGATGGCCGAGATGGTGCTCGTCTTGCCGGCTCCGTTGCGGCCGAGGAGTCCGAAGATCTCACCCGGGGCGACGGAGAAGGAAATTCCCGCCACCGCCTCGATGTCGGCGTATCTCACCCGCAGGTCGGCCACTTCGAGGATGTTTTCCGTACTACCCCGGTATTCCGTGGCACGTGGGAGCTGACTTGTCATGACCATCTCTGCTCTCGCCCTTCGAATCAGCGGTCGGAGAAAGGGGCGGGAACTACTGCCAGCCGTTGACGGGCTTGCAGTGCGGGATCCCGATCGGGTGCGGCCCGTTCGACAGGTGCGCCGGGTACGGCAGGTGGTGCAGGTCCGCCTGGATCTCGCAGATCAGCTCGCCGACCTCGGGCGGTACGGTCACCGGCCACTGCCGGCCGCCGTCCTGGCCGCCGTCCTGACCGGCGTACGGGGCCGCGGTCCGGTCGGTGCTCCGCGGGTCACCCTGCTGGGCGGCGGACGCGTTGCCCGCTGCCACCGTGAAACCGGCGATCGTCAGAGCCAGACAAACCGCTGTCGAAGTGAATCGGTTCCGCACTGTTTCCCCCTGGGTTCCGTTTCCGTGTTCCCTCTGCGTTTCCGCTGAGAAAGACAATGCCAGCGGGGTGGGGGCCTCTCCATGGAAAACCGTGTCAGCTTGCTGCAGGAGGCGCTGCAACAAGCTGACGGAGAACGGAAATCGCTGGTCGGCGCTGCGGGAAAGCCGACGACGGGCCAGGGGCGGGGCCGTGCGGGGGCGGGCCGCCGAAGGGCTGGTGCGAACGCCGGTGCGTGCCGCCGAGGGGCCGGAGCGGGCCGAGGGAAAGCCGGGGCGAAGCCGGCCTGAGCGCAAGGCGCCGCCGGTCCAGGGAGGTCCCGCCGGGTCGGGCGCCCGGCCGCTCCCGGACGGCCGGCGGTCACCCGCGCGGCGCCGGATACGCCCGCGCGGCGCCGTAGGGGCGGCGGTCACCCGCGCGGCGCCGGACGGCCGGCCGCTCCCGCTGCGGGGTGCGCCCGCGCGGTCCAGGTGGGTCCTGCCTCGTCAGGGTGTCCCGTCGTCATGCCTGTCGCGCCCCGGGCCGCGGAGCCAGTACGACTGGTCACATGACTCCGATCCACTGGAAGCTCGTGCTCGACTGCACCGACCCGCACGCACAGGCGGTCTTCTGGGCCGCCGCCCTCGGCTACGAGGAGGAGGACCACAGCGCGTTCATCGCCCGGCTCCTGGACACCGGCGCCGCGCCGGCCGAGGCGACCCAAACCGTCTCCGGCCGTCTCGCCTGGCGCGATCTGGCCGCTGTCCGGCATCCGGACGATCCCCGCGACGCGAAGTCCGACGCCGGCCTCGGACGCCGCATCCTCTTCCAGCGGGTTCCGGAGGAGAAGACGGTCAAGAACCGGCTCCACCTCGACCTGCACCCGGGCCCGGACGCCCGCGACGCCGAGGTCGCCCGCCTGGAGACGCTGGGCGCCTCGGTCCAGCGCCGGGTGGCGGAGCAGGGCGGTACGTGGGTGGTGATGACGGACCCCGAGGGGAACGAGTTCTGCGTGCAGTAGCCCTGCCGCTCTCACTCCCCTCTGCGCACCTCGAAGTGGAAGCAGCCGTACTCGACCGCCCTGACGTGCACCAGGGCCACGTCCGGGTCGGCGAACGTCTCCGTGAGCGCCTGGTCGAAGGCCTCGGTCGCCGCCTCCGGCAGCTCCAGGAGGCGGCCGCCGAGGATCCGGCCGTCGGCTCCGTAACGGCGCAGCACCCGCGAGGCCCCGGGCCGGGCGAAGGGGTACGACCCGGCGGGAGGCGCCGCCGCGTCCGCCGGGCCCGTGCCACCCGCGCCACGCACACCACCCGCGCCACCCGTGCCGGCCTCGCCACGCACACCACCCGCGCCACCCGCGCCACCCGCGCACTCCCCGGCGTGGACGAAGACCGGCCCCTGCTCGTCGTACGCCCCCGGATCCACACCGTGCGCCGCGGCCCAGCGCCGCAGCGGCGCGTACGAGACGAGAGCCACCCGCTCACCGGGGCGGATCGCCCGCAGGCAGCAGCGCAGGGGGTCGCCGCCCTCCTCGTCGACGTACGGGACACAGGGGCGGCCCGCGTCGTCGGTGACGCGTAGCTCGGCGAGGGCGGCGGGTTCGATGGCGCGTGCGCGGTGGACGGTCATGCTCCCAGCCTCGCGCCCCGCCCCGCCCCGGGCCGGCGTCTTCCGGACGTCGCCCTGGAAGCCGGCGCCTCGCCGCGACGGTCCGTCGCGGCGGCTCGGCCCGCCGTCGCCCCGGCGCGGCGAGCCGCCCGCGGGAAGCCCGGCGGGCCGTCCGATGAGCGAACAGGCGTGACCGGTTTCCGCTCTTGACGAGAAGTCAAACTCTCACTGAACATTCAGCACGCACATCCGTACGACGCACAAACGCACCATGCACAGCTCCAGCGCCTCGCGGCACCCATGCCGCGGGGCGTCTCGCACGTTCCGTCCCATCCCCGTTCGGAATCCGGAGCCCCCACATGAAGTTCTCCGTTCCCAGACGTACCGCCACACTCGCCGTCGTCGCCGCGATGGCCCTCGGCGGGCTCGCCGGGACCACGGCGTCCGCGGCGCCCGGTGCCGCGCTCGCCGCACCCGACATCCCGTTGGCGAACGTCAAGCAGCACCTCACCGACCTCCAGTCGATCGCCAACGCCAACGGCGGCAACCGCGCCCACGGCCGGACCGGCTACAAGGCGTCCATCGACTTCGTGAAGGCCAAGCTCGACGCGGCCGGATACACCACGACCGTCCAGCAGTTCACGACCAGCGGCGCCACCGGCTACAACCTGATAGCCGACTGGCCCGGCGGCGACCCGAACCAGGTCCTCATGGCCGGCGCCCACCTCGACTCGGTCAGCTCCGGCGCCGGCATCAACGACAACGGCTCCGGCTCCGCCGCGGTCCTGGAGACCGCGCTCGCCGTCTCCCGGGCCGGCCTCCAGCCCACGAAGCACCTGCGCTTCGGCTGGTGGGGCGCCGAGGAGCTCGGGCTCGTCGGATCGAAGTACTACGTCGCCAACCTTCCCACCACCGAGCGGGCGAAGGTCAGCGGCTACCTGAACTTCGACATGATCGGCTCGCCGAACCCCGGCTACTTCGTCTACGACGACGACCCGACCATCGAGCAGACGTTCAAGAGCTACTTCGCCGGTATCGGCGTCCCCACCGAGATCGAGACCGAAGGCGACGGCCGCTCCGACCACGCCTCGTTCAAGAACGTCGGCATACCCGTCGGCGGCCTGTTCACCGGTGCGAGCCGGGTGAAGACCAGTGCCCAGGTCCAGAAGTGGGGCGGCACGGCGACGGCCTTCGACCGCTGCTACCACTCCTCCTGCGACACGACCGCGAACATCAACGACACGGCCCTGGACCGCAACAGCGACGCCGTCGCCCACGCGATCTGGACCCTGTCGGGCGGTACTACCACACCGCCCGGCAAGGTCTTCGAGAACACCGCCGACGTCGCGATCCCGGACAACGGCGCCGCGGTGACCTCGACGGTCGACGTCACGGGCATCGCCGGCAACGCCCCGGCCACCCTCAAGGTGGACGTGAACATCGTCCACACCTACCGCGGTGACCTCGTCGTGGACCTCGTCGCCCCCGACGGCTCGGTCTACAACGTGCACAACCGCTCCGGAGGCAGCGCCGACAACCTCGTCGCGACCTACACCGTGAACGCCTCCACCGAGGTCGCCAACGGAGCCTGGAAGCTCCGCGTCCAGGACAAGGCGGCCCAGGACACCGGATACATCAGCGGCTTCAAGCTCACGTTCCCGTAGCCGCGGAGCCAGCAGAACTCCCGGGTGGGCCGGTGACCACCGCCCCCGACCCGCCCGGGGTCCCACCGACGCGTCACTTCGCCGCGTTCGCCGCGTCCACCAGCGCGTCCTTGGTGACCGCACCGACGTACACCTTGCCGTCGTCCGTCAGCAGGGCGTTGACGAGCTTCGTCTTGAAGACCGTGCCCGAGCCGAACTTCCCGGTGACCTTGTCCCCGAGCGCGTCCAGGAAGCCCTGGACCTCCTTCGGGGCCTCGTCCGTCTTCGGGGCGGCGGCGCCGGTGTCGAAGGTCGCGATCGACGTCCAGCCCTCACCGATGACGTTCGGCCCCTCGCCGCCACCGAGGTCCCCGAGACCGCCGAACCGCTCCCCGAACTCCTTGCCGAAGTCCTCCGGGGCCTTCTCGTGCTCCGCGCCGCCCTCCGTCACCTTGGCGCCCTTCGGCACCGTGAAGTCGAACGTGGACGCCGCCGGCCTGCCGAAGTCGACCTTCGTGAAGCCCGCGTCGACGACCGGCTTGCCGCCGTCCACCGAGGTGAGGGTGAACTTCAGCGGGGTGCCGTTCTGCGCGTCCACCGCGACCTTCACCGACTCGACCGTCGAGCCGCTCTGCTTCGGCTTGACGACCAGCTGGTACGCGTCCCGGCCGGCCACCTTCGCCGTGCCGCCCACCGTGATCGACGTGGTGCCGTCCGCGGCCTTCAGGATCTCGTCGGCGAGCTCCTTCGGCGTGGCCGGAAGCTCCTTCTCCGGCGCCTTCCCGGCCCCGTCCGCCTTCTCGTGGAAGACCTCGTTCGACTTGCTGTCGTAGCCCCACACGTCGGAGCCGTTGTGGATCAGGCTGTACTCGTCCGCGCCGTCCAGGATCGTCAGCTTCTGCCGGTCCGGGCCGTCGGCGGCCACGCGCAGCGTGTGCGTGCCCGAGACGAGCTGCGTCAGCTTCTCCTGCGGGTCCGCCGAGGCGGAGCCCGAGCCGCCGCCGAGGGAGCCGGCCAGGCCGGCCACCGACGGCAGGCCCAGGTCGGTGCTCACCTTGAACGTGCCGGACAGCGTCTGCGTGTCCGACGCCGCGATCTTCTCGATCAGCTGCTGGGCCGTGATCTCCGGCAGCTCGGGGTCGCCCGAGGCGGCCAGGGCCGGGACCAGTCCGATGGTCGCGGCGGCCACCCCGGCCACCGCGACCGGGACGACGTAACGGCTCAGCTTGCGGCCCGTGCGTCCGGTGGTCTCAGTGCTGTCGTTCGGTGCCATGGTCTGCCTACCTCCGTGGTCGATGACATCCATCTGACCAAAACGGCGGCACGGAATCGTCAGACTCCGGGCTCAACCTCGCCTACTGCTACGGGATGACGGAACCCTGAGTCGCCCTAGCCCGCGCGGTGGATCACCGTGCGCCCCGGCCCGCGCGGTGGATCACCGTGCGCCCCGGCCCGCGCCGTGCAGCACCGGGGTCAGCCGGCGCGGTGGACCACCGCGTCGCACAGCTCCCGCAGAGCCGCCTTGGCGTACCCGTCCGGCAGCGGCGCCAGCATGTCCCGGGCCTCCTGGGCGTAGCGCACGGTGTCCCGGCGGGCCTGCTCCAGGGCGGGGTGGGCGCGCAGCCGGCGCAGGGCCTCCGCGTGGCGCGCGTCGTCGGTGAGGTCGCTGTCGATGAGCTCGACCAGCTCCACGTCCTCGGGGCGCCCGTGCGCCGCCGCGGCGGCCCGCAGCCGCAGGACGGGGAGCGTGGGGATGCCCTCGCGCAGGTCGGTCCCCGGGGTCTTGCCGGACTCGTGGGAGTCGGAGGCGATGTCGAGGACGTCGTCGGCGAGCTGGAAGGCGACGCCGAGCCGCTCGCCGTACTGCGTGAGGATGCGCACGACGCTCTCGTCGGCGCCGGCCATCATCGCGCCGAAGCGGCAGGAGACGGCGACCAGCGAGCCGGTCTTGCCGCCGAGGACGTCGAGGTAGTGCTCGATCGGATCGCGGTCGCCCTGCGGACCGGCGGTCTCCAGGATCTGGCCGGTGACCAGACGTTCGAAGGCCTCCGACTGGATGCGTACGGCCTCGGGGCCGAGGTCCGCCAGGGTGTGCGAGGCGCGGGCGAAGAGGAAGTCACCCGTGAGGACGGCGATGGAGTTGCCCCAGCGCGCGTTCGCGCTCGGGACGCCGCGCCGGACGTCCGCCTCGTCCATGACGTCGTCGTGGTAGAGCGTGGCCAGGTGGGTGAGCTCGACGACGACGGCCGAGGGCACCACGCCGGGCGCGTACGGGTCGCCGAACTGGGCGGCGAGCATCACGAGCAGCGGCCGGAAGCGCTTGCCGCCGGCCAGGACGAGATGCTGCGCGGCTTCCGTGATGAACGGGATCTCGCTCTTGGTGGCGTCGAGGAGACCTGCCTCCACGGCCGCCAATCCGGTCTGGACATCGGCCTCAAGAGCCTGGTCCCGCACGCTAAGACCGAACGGCCCGACGACGGTCACGAGGGAGTCTCCTGTCTGATGACGCCTGCTGATACTGCCGACGATCACACGGATTGTCGATGTGTCGCTCGATTCGCTCAAGTCAGCGTATCCGGTCGCCTTTCGATCACCATGGGCGCCCGACCGCCTCCCCCGGTATGTTCGTGATCACCTCATACGACCAGGAGTAGGCGTTTTGTCCCGAACGGTGATCGACAGCGACACGGACGGCGAGCGGCCGCCGCCCGAAGACGATCATGCCTTCTTCGGCCAGCCGAAGGGTCTCCTCACCCTCTCGGGCCTGGAGGTCTGGGAACGGTTCTCGTTCCTCGGCATGCAGGCGATCCTCGTCCTCTACTTCGCCGACTCCGTCGCGAACGAGGGCCTGGGCATGGCCCCCGGCACGGCCGCGTCGGTCTCGGCGGCGTACGGCACGCTCGTCTACCTGGTCTCGGTGGCCGGCGGCTGGCTCGCCGACCGGATCCTCGGCTCCTACCGCGCGGTGCTCTGGGGCGGCGTCCTGATCGCCTGCGGCCACTACTCCATGGCGGTGCCGACGGCCGCCATGACCTGGGCCGGCCTGGGGCTGATCAGCGCCGGGACGGGCCTGCTCAAGCCCAATGTGGCCACCATGGTCGGCAAGCTCTACCGCACCGACGACGACCGCCGGGACGCCGGCTTCGCCCTGTACTACATGGCGATCAACATCGGCGCGTTCGCCGGGCCGCTCGTCACCGGCTGGCTCGGCGAGCACCAGGGCTGGCACTGGGGGTTCTCCGCCGCCGCCATCGGGATGACCTTCGGCCTGATCCAGTACGTCACGGGCCGCCGTCACCTGGCCGGGCGAAAGCACTCGGCCGAATTCGCGCTGCCTCCCGACGCCATGCGCCGGGCCGTCCTGACGATCGCCCTCGGGGCCGTCGCCGCGGCCGCTGCCGGAGGTCTGCTCGCCGTCGCCGGGTGGCTGACCATGGACCGCTTCGTGGACCTCCTGACCCTGGTCTCGGTGATCGCCCCGGTCGTCTACTTCCGGGTGATGTTCCGCAGCCCCCGGGTGACCGCCGGGGAGCGCGGCCGCCTCAGGCCGTACCTCGTGCTCTGGCTGGCCTCGGTCGCCTTCAACTTCATCCTCTTCCAGGCGTACTCCACGATGATGCTGCTGGCCGCGAGCAACGCCCGCACCACCCTCCTCGGCTTCGACTTCCCGCCCAGTTGGTACGCCTCCGCCCTCGGCGCCTTCGAGGTGGCGCTCGCGCCGGTCGTGGCCGCCGTCTGGGTCCGGATGGGACGCCGGCAGCCGCACGTCTCCTACAAGATCGCCTTCGGGGTGATCCTGGGCGGCCTGTCCTTCCTCCTCATGGTGCTGCCCACCTCCGGCCACGCCGACGACGCGTACCGGATGGCGGCGTGGTGGATCGTCGGCTCCTACCTCCTGCTCGGCCTGGGAGACGTGCTCCTGGAGACCTCCGGGATGTCCGCCACCAGCAAGCTCGCGCCGAAGGCGTTCAGCAGCCAGACGATGTCGCTCTGGTTCCTCTCGCTCGCACTCGCCAACGGCATCCAGGCCCAGACCGTGAAGCTGTACGACGACGTCTCCAAGCCCGCGTACTTCGGCGTCAACGGCGCCGTCGCCGTGGCGGTGGGTCTCGTCGTGATCGCGATGGCGCCCTGGCTGCGCCGCACCATGCACCCCGTCCACTGAGGACCAGACATGCGCATCCGCACCGCGTTCCCGTACGAGACCACCCGCGACGACGTCCGCATCCCCCTTCCGGACGGCACCAGGCTCTACGCCCGGGTCTGGCGCCCGGTGACGGACGAGCCCGTGCCGGCCCTGCTGGAGTACCTGCCGTACCGCCTCACCGACTGGACGGCGCCCCGGGACTGGCAGCGCCACCCCTGGTACGCCGGGCACGGCTACGCCTCCGTACGGGTCGACGTGCGCGGGCACGGCAACAGCGAGGGGCTGCCCGGCGACGAGTACGACGCGACGGAGCTGGCCGACGGCGTGGCGGTGGTGAACTGGCTCGCCGAGCAGGAGTGGTGCACGGGCCGGGTCGGCATGTTCGGCATCTCCTGGGGCGGCTTCAACTCCCTGCAGATCGCCGCCCTCGCCCCGGAGCCCCTCAAGGCGATCGTCACCGTCTGCTCCACCGACGACCGCTACGACAACGACGTCCACTACATGGGCGGCTCGGTCCTCGCCGTGGACATGCACGCCTGGGCCGCCACCATGCTCGCCTTCGTCTCCCGCCCGCCCGACCCGCTGTACGTGGGGGACGAGTGGCGCGAGATGTGGCTGCGCCGCCTGGAGGCCGTGGACCCCTTCATCCACACATGGCTGGCCCACCAGACCCGCGACGACTACTGGCGGCACGGCAGCGTCTGCGAGGACTACGAGGGCATCCGCTCCGCCGTCCTGGCCGTGGGCGGCTGGCACGACCCGTACCGGGACACCGTCCTCCGGCTCGTCGAGCACCTCCCCCCGGACCGGGTGCGCGGGATCATCGGGCCGTGGTCGCACCAGTACCCGGACCGCGGCCTGCCGCCGGGCCCGGCGATCGGCTTCCTCCAGGAGACCCTCCGCTGGTGGGACCACCACCTGAAGGACGCGGACAACGGCGTGATGGCCGAGCCGCTGCTGCGTTCCTGGATCAGCGGGTCGCACCCGCCGGCCACCGTGTACGACGAGCTGCCGGGCCGCTGGGTCGCCGACCCCGCCTGGCCCTCTCCGCACGTCTCCCCCGTGACGTACGCCTTCCAGGGCGAACCGGTCCTGGTCGACTCGCCCCAGCAGACCGGACTGGACGCCGGGCGCTTCTTCCCCTTCGGCAACGACGCCGACCTGCCGCCCGACCAGCGCGACGAGGACGCCCACTCGGCCTGCTTCGACTTCGCCGTACCGCAGGACGGCGGGCCCCTGGAGATCCTGGGCCGTCCGCGGGTGAGCCTCTCCCTGCGCGCCGCGGCTCCGACCGGGCAGGTGATCGCCCGCCTCTGCGACATCGCGCCGGACGGCTCCTCGACCCTCGTCACCCGGGGGGTGCTGAACTTCTCCGCCCGTCACGGCCGCGACCGAGCCGTGCCGGCGCGGCCGGGCGAGAGCGAGGACTTCGTCTTCGAGCTGAACGGCATCGGCCACGCCTTCCCGCCCGGCCACCGGGTCCGGCTCGCCGTCTCCTCGACGTACTGGCCGTGGATCTGGCCCCAGCCGGACGCGGCGGGCTTCACCCTCGACCCGGTCTCCTCGCACCTGACCCTCCCGGTCCGCCGCCCCACCCAGGACCGGGTGGAGTGGGAGGAGCCGGAGCAGTCCGAGCCGCTGGGCGTGAGCTTCCCGGTCACGCTGGAGGAGCCCCGCCCGGAACGGCTCGTGGTGCGCGACGTCGCCGCGGGCGAATGGCGGCTGGAGGTCGATCCCCGCTACGGCGGCACGCGGGTCTATCCGGACGGCCTCGAATTCGGCGAGGACGCGCGGGAGACGTACACGATCGACGAGAGCGGTCCGCTCTCGGCCCGTACCCACTCGGAATGGGCGATCCGGCTGCACCGGCCGGAATTGGCGTGGGACGTCACCGTCGACACCCGTTCCGAGATCAGTTGCGAGGCCGACGTATTCGTCACCTCGAACGAGGTGGTGTGCAAGGAGGGCGACGACGTTCTCTTCCACCGGACGTGGGAGAAGCGCATTCCGCGAACCGCCGGGTGACGCCCGGGTGGAGACAAGGGAAAGGGCCCGCATTCCTCATGGGAATGCGGGCCCTTATCTCAGTGCGTGTCAGGCGTTCGAACCGGCCTTGCGGCGACGGACGACGAACATGGCGCCGGCGCCCAGGGCGACGGCCGCGGCGCCCGCGAGGGCGATCTGCGGCATGGCGTCGTCGGAACCGGTCGTGGCGAGCGAGCCGTTGGTGGCGGTGTTGCCGTTGCCGCCACCGGTCACCGGAGTGGTGGAGGTGCCACCCTGCTCGGTGGTGTTGCCGTTGCCGCCACCGGTGCCGGTGCCGGTGCCGGGCTTCGACGCGGCGGTGATGCCGAACTCGAGGTCGGCGGCCTCCTTGGACCAGCCGCAGGAGCCGTTCTTGTTCTCGTAGCCGCCCGCGGCGAAGAGCATGCCGTCGCCGGCCGGGGACTTCGCGTCGACCGTGAGGCGCAGCTTGATGTCGGCGTGGCCGCCGGGCTTCACCGCGCCGGCGACGGCGCCGGTCTCGTCGTCGAAGGACTGCCAGGTCGGGTTGGCGGCGGTGGACCAGCTCAGGTCCAGGTACTTGTCGAGGTCCTTCTCCTCGGTCGAGTCCATGTTGAAGGCCTCGGCGTAGGCGCCGACCTCGTCCAGCGACTTCGTGGTGCCGTTGCTGATCTTCAGCGTGAAGACGGCGCTCGTACCGGCGACGACCTTCTTCGGGCCGGTCAGGGCGACCGTCAGCTTGGACTCCTCGACGCAGTCCTCGCCGGGCTCCTCGCCCTCCTCCGCCTCGGCGGCGGCGAGCGCCTTCTCGGCGGCCTTGAGCTCCTTGAGGGCCTTGTCCTTGGCCTGACGGGCGGCCTCGCTCTTGCGGGCGGCCTCGATGAGCGCGTCGTCGCGGGTCTTGTAGGCCGCGGCCAGCTTCTCGTCGGCGGCGGTCTTCGCGGCGGCGGCGGCCGTCACGGCGGCCTGGGCGTCGGTGACGGCCTGCTCGGCGGCGGTCTTGTCCGCGTCGGCGGGCAGGGCGGCGAGGTCGGCCTGGGCCTTGGCCAGCTTCTCGTCGGCGGCCTTCTTCGCGGCGGCGGCGGCGTCGGCGGCCGTCTTCGCCTCGACGGCGGCGGTCTGGTTCGGGTGGCTGGCGTCGGCCAGGGCGGCGAACGCCTTCTCGGCGTCCGCGTGGGCGACGACCGCGGCGTCGTACGTGCTCTGGGCCGCCGCGACCGCGAGCTTCAGCTGCTCGATCGTCGGCTTCTGTTCCTGCGTCTGGGCCCCGGCCGGCTTCGTGTCCGCGAAAGCGGGAGCGGCCGAGAGGAAAACGACGGGCGTGGTCACGGCGGCGGCCACGGCGGTCGCGAGAATGCGGCGGATCTTCAAGGCGGACCTTTTCTGGTCGGAGAAGATGACAAGAGTGAGGGAGGTCGCGCCTGCGGATACCTCACGCGGCACGACACGAAACGATCGTATGACCCGGATAAGACCGTGGAATAGAGGGTTTCGGGGACCCTCACGCACGCAGGAGCCGCACAGGGCGTATAAAGCCCTCGAACATGGACAGTTGTGCACATGGGGCCCACTTTTTGTGTGACCCATGTCATCTCGGCCGCGCGGTACGACCCGTAACGTGTCCCCCACACCCGTGGAAAGCGAGGCAAGCACCGATGCCCGAGCAGTCCCCGCTCGACCTGGCCGAAGGCGATCCCTTCGGCCCGCACAACCTTCCGTACGGCGTCTTCTCCACCGCCGACGAGCCCGGCCGGCGGAGGGTCGGCGTCCGCATCGGCGGGCATGTCCTGGACGCGGGGGCGGCGGCGCACGCGCTCGGCTCGCCCTACGCCGCCCTGCTGGCGCGCCCCAGCCTCAACCCGCTGCTCGCCGCCGGCCGCACCGCCTGGCGCGACGTGCGCCGCGCGCTGACCGCCTGGGTCACCGTGCCCGCGCACCGCCCGGACATAGAGCCGCTGCTCCACCCGCTGGACTCCGTCACGCTGCACCTGCCGTACGAGGTCGCGGACTACGTCGACTTCTACGCCAGCGAGCACCACGCCACCAACGTGGGCCGGATCTTCCGCCCCGACGGCGACGCGCTCACCCCCAACTGGAAGCACCTTCCGATCGGCTACCACGGCAGGGCGGGCACGGTCGTCGTCTCCGGCACCGATGTCGTGCGCCCCTCCGGCCAGCGCAAGGCGCCCACCGACGCGGCGCCGGTCTTCGGTCCCTCGGTGAAGCTGGACATCGAGGCGGAGGTCGGCTTCGTCGTCGGCACCCCCTCCGCGCTGGGCTCCCCGGTCGCGCTCGGCGACTTCCCGGAGCACGTCTTCGGCCTGACGCTGCTCAACGACTGGTCGGCGCGTGACATCCAGGCCTGGGAGTACGTCCCGCTCGGTCCGTTCCTCGGCAAGTCGTTCACGACGTCCGTCTCGGCCTGGGTGACCCCCCTGGAGGCCCTGGAAGCCGCCCGCGTGAGCCCCCCGGCGCGGGACTTCGACCTGCTGCCGTACCTGGACGACGCCGGCGAGGAGGTGCCCGGCGGCTTCGACCTGAGGATCACGGTCCGGATCAACGGCGAGGTCGTGTCCGAGCCGCCCTTCTCCACGATGTACTGGACTGCCGCCCAGCAGCTCGCCCACATGACGGTCAACGGCGCCTCCCTGCGGACCGGTGACCTGTACGGCTCCGGCACGGTCTCGGGCCCCGAGGTCGACCAGCGCGGCTCGCTGCTCGAACTGACCTGGAACGGCCGTGACCCGCTCGAACTGGCCGCGGGCAAGCGCACGTTCCTGGAGGACGGCGACGAGGTCACCCTGACCGCCTGGGCGCCGGGCCCGGACGGTACGCGGGTGGGGCTCGGCGAGGTGACCGGGCGGATCGTCCCCTCCGCCTGAGCGTCCCCCTCCGTCCGGCCGGCCCACGGCCGGTCGGGACCGCGCACGCGAAGAGGCCCCGGCACCCCAGGTGGGGTGCCGGGGCCTCCCGGCGCCGCGCTCCGGCGGGCTCAGCCGTACGCGGGCGCCTCGGCGGTCCTGGAGTCGCGCGGGGCCCCCCGCACCGCGCCGGGCGGGCCGGTCAGGCGGCCCGCCACAGGGCCGGGACCGACGGCGGCTCCCACCCCGGCTGGGCGAGGTGGGACTGGAGGCAGACGTAGGCGACGGCTCCGTAGGTGACCCGGTCGCCCGCCGCGTAGGCGGCGCCCGCGCGCCAGGTGCCGCCGGGCGGCGGTGTCGTCGGCCCGCCGGTCGGCGAGGGGCCGGGCCCCGGGTCCTGGGCCAGGTCGAGCACGAAGTCGAAGGCGGCCTCCTTCGCGCCGCCCGCGTCGCGCACGGTCATCAGCAGCCGCGGGTCGAACAGCGAGTCGGTGTTGTTGCGCGGCTCGCCCGGGAAGTACAGCTGCGTGGTGAGGACGGGGCGGCCGGGAGCCTGCGCCTTCACGTGGATGTGCCGGGTACGTCCCGGGTAGAGGCCCGGGACGATCGTGGTGAGCCGGAAGGCACCCTGCGCGTCGGTGAACTGGTGCCCCCGGAAGCGGAATCCGGTGTTGTCGTACGCGCCGTTGACATCGGCCTGCCAGAAGTCGAGCAGCACGCCCTGGACCGGCAGACAGGCCCGTCCGAAGACGTATCCGGAGACGGTGAGCCGGGTCCCGGGCGTCCCCGCCTCCAGGAGCGAGGTCCGCCGGGGCGAGTTCGGCTTGAAGTAGGGGCCCTCCATCTGCGGCGGGGTCGGGTCGTCGCCGTCGTCGCAGGCCGGGGTGGGCGCGAGCCCGGCGCCGCCCCGCGTGGCGGTGGCGGTACGGGCCAGGGCCGGAACGCCCATGAGGGTGGCCGGCACCGCCACGGAGGCGGCGATCGCCGCCTTCAGGACGGTCTTGCGGCTGGGCCGCCGGGAGGTGGGGGCGGCCGCGTCGTGGGTCACGCCGGGGGTGGGGGTCTCGCCGGGGGTGGGGGTCTCGCCGTCCATGTCTGCTCCTTGTGGGGGCTTCGGGGATCGGCAACGAACCTAGGCGGACGCCCTGGGCCGATCGAGGGACGGAACACGGGGGTCGTGGTGTATTTCGGCGCCCCGCCGGAAGTCGCCCGGACTCAGCCCGGTCTCCCTGCGGAAGAACCGGCAGAAGTAGGCCGGGTCCCCGAACCCGGTCCGGTCAGCGACCTGGCGGACCGACAACTCCGTGCGGGCGAGCAGCCGTTTGGCCTCGTGGACGCGGGCGGCGCGGACCAGTTGACCGGCGGTGCGGCCGGTGGCCGCCTTCACGGCCTCGGTGAGATAGCCGGGGGTGACGCCGAGACGCGCGGCGCAGTCGCGCACCGACCGGAGCGCGGGGTCGGCGTCGGCGAGGAGCCGGACGAACTCCTCCGCGACCGCTCCGGGCCGGCCCGGAGCGGCGGATCCGGCGCCCGCGCCGCCGTCCGCGGGACCGGCCCGGTCCGCGGCGCGGGCGGCCCGGACGACGAGGACGTGCAGCAGGGCCCGCAGCACGGAGTCGAAGCCCTCGGCGCGGCGGCGGTGCTCGGCGGCCAGTTCACCGAGCGTCCGCGCCGTCTCCTCGTTGGCCGCCTCCCCGAGCGTCACCCAGGGCCGTTCGGCGAGGCGCCGTAAGAGGTCCCGGTCGGCGGGGTGGTCGATCAGGAAGTCCTCCGTGAAGAGCGCGACGGTGCCGTTGAGACCGCGGACTCCCTCCCAGTGGTGGACCTGGCCGGGGGCGATGACGCCGAGGTGCGGCGGCGCCAGCTCCGCGCGCGTGAGGTCGACGACGTGGGCGCCCGAGCCGGCGGTGACGTGGACGATCTCGTAGAAGGTGTGCCGGTGCGGGAAGTCGGCACGGGACATCGGCCCGATGGTGTCGAAGGTGCCGATGGCGAACGGCATCGTGTTCGGCATCGGCACCTCCAGGCGGTGCATGGGCGGTGATCCCTCCCGGGGCGCCTCGCAGGGGGTCCCCGGCAGGACGGTGGTGCCGCGCATCGTCGCTCTCCTCTCCCGCCGGACCCCGGCCCTCGGCTCCGCCGGAATCCGACATCAGGTCCAGACCAATCGCTGGGGCGTCACCCTGCCACGCCCCGCCGGGCCACGGAACCACGCCGCTCGGCGTCACCCTGTCCGCCAGGTGGGACGGACCGTGCCCAAGCGGCGGACGAGGTGGCAGATCTTGCCACCGCCGGCAGGAAGGAGCAGGTCAGCGGCGTGCTGTCACGGCATCAGATGGCGCAATGCTGTGGCAACACCACCGCCGTGGACGCCTCGGTATGGTCCCTCGCATGCCAGCCGAACGCCTTCGTGAGCACACCGTCCCGGTCGCCGCAGCGCGCCGCCGGCGGCTGCGCGCGGACCAGGCGCGACAGCTCGCCGACCTCCTGCGCCACCAGATTCTGGCCGCCCGCTTCCCCGGCGGGATCCTGCCCCTTGAGGACCGGATCGGCGCCGACTACCGGGTCTCGCGCAACACCGTCCGGCAGGCCCTGGACCTGCTCCGCGCCGAGGGCCTGGTCGAGCGGCAGCCCGGCGTGGGCACGGTCGTGGTGTGCGAGAAGTACCCGCACGGCCTCGACCGGCTCCAGGGCCTCGCCGAGACCCTGCACGAACACGGCACGGTCACCAACGAGGTCCGCACGGTCGGACCGGTCGCGGCCCCCGCGCCGGTGGCCGGGCGGCTGGGGATACCCGAGCACAGCGACGTCCTCTACATCGAGCGCCTGCGCCGGCTCGGCGGCCTGCCGCTCTCCCTCGACCTCACCTACATCCCGATGGACATCGGCGCCGGACTCCTCGGCTGCGACCTGGAGAACACCGACGTGTTCCGGCTCATCGAGTCGCTGACCGGGACACTGCTGGGCCATGCCGACATCACCCTGGAGGCCGTCAACGCCGACGCGCACTCCGCCGCCGTCCTGCAGGCACCGCGCGGTGCCGCGCTTTTGATGCTGGACCGGCTCACCCACCTCTGTGACGGACGCCCCGTGGACCTGGAGTTCATCCGGTTCCGGGGCGACCGGATCACGATGAGCGGCCTGCTGCACCGGTCCGTCTAGTCGTCCCCGCCGCCGTACACACCCCTTTTCCGGAGACCTGGAGACAGCCATGCCCTTGGCGCCCCAGCGGGCCGACGTGCCCGTGACCATCGACGAGTCGAAGTGCATCGACGGCTGCACGCTCTGCGTGGAGATGTGCCCGCTGGACTCCCTCGCCATCAACCCCGACAGCGGCAAGGCCTTCATGCACGTGGACGAGTGCTGGTACTGCGGCCCGTGCGCGGCCCGGTGTCCGACCGGCGCGGTCACGGTCAACATGCCCTATCTGCTCCGCTGAGAGGCCCGAACGCCCATGTCCCGCAAGCATGTCGTCCCCCTCGCCGCCCTGGCCCTCCTGCTGCCCCTGGCCGCCTGCGGCGGTCCGGCGGAGGCCGGAAACGGCTCGACGGTCACCGTGACCGTCGGCTACCAGTCCAAGACCATCAACACCGTCACGGCCGGCACCCTGCTGCGCTCGCTCGGCGCCTTCGAGCGCGAGCTGGGCGCGCAGGGGCGGAAGGACGGCACGACGTACAAGGTCGTCTGGCAGGACTACGCCACCGGCGCGCCGATCACCGCCCAGATGACCGCAGGGAAGATCGACATCGGTTCGATGGGCGACTTCCCGCTCCTGCTGAACGCGGCCCGCGGCACGAAGCTGAAGCGTCCGACGAAACTCGTGTCGGTGACCGGCTACAACCTGCGCGGCGCCCTCAACACCGTCGTGACCGAGCCCGGTTCGGACCTCCGGTCGCTGACGGAGCTGCGCGGGAAGAAGGTGTCGACGTCCATCGGCTCGGCGGCGGACGGAACCCTCGTGCGCGCCCTGCAACGCGCCGGCCTCGACCCGGAGCGGGACATCCGCAAGCTCAACCAGCAGCCCGCCGTCGGCGCTTCGGCCCTGGCGGCCGGGAGCGCGGACGCGCTGTCGCAGTTCGTCGCCTGGCCGGGACTCCTGGCGTTCCAGGGCAAGGCGAAGGCGCTGTACGACGGCGCCGAGCTGAACCTGCCCACCTTCCACGGCGTCACCGCCCGCGCCGACTTCGCCCAGCGGCACCCGGCGGTCGTGGAGGCGTTCCTGCGGGCCCAGCGCACGGCGACGGCCTACCTGCGCGAGCACCCGGTCGCCGCGAGCGAGAAGGTCGCCGCCGAGACGGGCCTCCCGGCCGAGGTCGTCCACCTCTACAACGGCCCCAACGGCATCGCCACCTTCGACCCGACCCTGAAGCCCCGGCTGGTCGCGGCGCTGAAGGAGGACGTGCCGGTGCTGCGGTCGGCCAAGCTGGTGGAGGACGTGGACGTGGACGGCTTCGTCGACGACAGCTACGTACGGAAGGTCTACGGCCCGGCGTACGACCGGCAGCTCGCGACGCTCGCCCCGCCGTCCCGCAGCGAGGTCTGGCTGAAGGGGGCGGACCGCACGCTCTCCTTCGACACCCCCGCCGAGGCACTGCGGCACGTCGCGGCGAACCGCGCGAAGGTGCGGGTGGCGTACGTCCCCGACACGGTGACCGGGACGCTCTGGTTCGCGGACCGGGCGGTCTGGGTGGTGGACGGCGGGACGGCGAAGCCGTTCGTGACGGAGGCGGGGGCCGCGGCGTACCGGGCCGCCCACCCCTCGGCGCGCGCCGTCACCTACGCGCAGGCGCTGGCGTCATGAGGTACGTGCTGCGGGCGCTGTCGCTGGTGTCGGCGCTGGGCACGTGGCAGGCGCTGACGACCTGGGACGTGGCCCTCTGGCTGCGCTTCGACCAGTTCCCCACGGTCACGGAGGTGGCGGAGGCGTTCGCCTCGCGGCTGACGACGGACGCGTACTGGCAGGACCTGGTCGACAGCCTGACCCGTATCGTCACCGGCTTCACGCTCGCGGCGGTCGCGGGCATCGCGCTGGGCACGGCGATCGCCCGTTCCCCCCTCGCCGCCGACCTGCTCGGCCCCGTCCTCGAGGTCCTGCGGCCCATCCCGGCGATCGCGCTCGTGCCGGTCGCGATCCTGCTGTTCCCCAGCAACGAGCAGGGCATCGTCTTCATCACCGGCGCGGCCGCGTTCTTCCCCGTCCTGGTCTCCACCCGCCACGCCGTGGCCGCGCTGCCCCCGCTCTGGGAGGAGGCCGTCGTGACGATGGGCGCGGGGCGGATCCGGGTGCTGTTCTCGGTGATCCTTCCGGGGGCGCTGCCGGGGATCTTCAGCGGCCTGTCCGTGGGCATCGGCGTCTCGTGGATCTGCGTGATCTCGGCGGAGATGATCTCCGGCGAGTACGGGGTGGGGTACCGCACGTGGCAGGACTACACGGTCGTGGACTACCCGGCGGTCTTCGTCGGCATGACGACCATCGGCGTGCTGGGCTGGCTGACCTCCACGGCGGTCGAGGCGGCGGGCCGCCGCGTGGTGGGCACGCGGTCGGCGCCCCGGGCCGGCGGCGGATCCCCGAGGCCCCTGCGGGCCAGGCACGGAACGGCCCCCGCCACGACGGTCCTCACCCCCGCCTCCCCCGCCCCGGCGGCCCCCGCGGCCGTCGGGGGCGCGGCGGGAGCCCCTCCGGCGCGGGAAGCCCGCGCCACCCCGCGGGCCGTCGCGCCGGCCGCCACGACCCGTGCCCACGAAGGGACCCGCCCGTGACCGCCGCCCTCGTCCTCGACGACGTCGTCCTCGGGCGTCCCCACGCCCCCCTCCCCCATCCCGTCCACCTCACCGTCCCCGCCGGCGAGCTGCTCACCGTCGTCGGCCCCTCCGGCTGCGGCAAGTCCACGCTCCTGCGCACCCTCGCCGGGCTCCTGCCGCCCCTCGCCGGCACCGTCACCGCGCCGGCGGAACACCGCGCCCTCGTCTTCCAGGAGGACGCGCTGCTCCCGTGGCGCACCGCCCGGGCCAACGTCGAACTGCCCCTCGCCATCCAGGGGGTCCCGCGCCCCGTGCGCCGGGCGACCGCCGAGGAGTGGCTGGGCCGGGTCGGACTCGGCGAGCACACCCGGCGCCTGCCCCACCAGCTCTCCGGCGGCCAGCGCCAGCGCGTCCAGCTCGCCCGCGCCCTCGCGCCCGAGCCCCGCGCCGTCCTCATGGACGAGCCGTTCGGCGCGCTGGACGTGCAGACCAGGGCCGGCATGCAGGACCTGCTGGTCGAGGTCCTGCACGGCACCGGCGCGACCGTCGTGTTCGTCACGCACGACGTCGACGAAGCCCTCTTCCTCGGGGACCGCGTGGCGGTCCTCGGCACCGGCACGGTCCTCGACAACCCGCGGCCGCGCGACCGGGACGCCGACCTCTCCGGCCTGCGCCGCGACCTCCTCACCGCACTCTCCGCCTGAAAGGCCTCCCGATGCAGATCCCCGCCCTCGCGGACGCCGAGGAACTCTCGTGCGACGTCCTCGTCATCGGCGGAGGGACCGCCGGCACGATGGCCGCGCTCACCGCCGCCGAGCACGGAGCCGACGTCCTCCTCCTGGAGAAGGCGCACGTCCGCCACTCCGGGGCCCTCGCGATGGGCATGGACGGCGTCAACAACGCGGTCATCCCCGGCCGGGCCGAGCCCGACGACTACGTCGCCGAGATCACCCGTGCCAACGACGGCATCGTCGACCAGTCCACCGTCCGCCAGACGGCGACCCGCGGCTTCGCGATGGTCCGGCGCCTGGAGTCGTACGGCGTGAAGTTCGAGAAGGACGAGCACGGCGAGTACGCGGTCCGCCAGGTCCACCGCTCGGGCTCGTACGTCCTGCCCATGCCGGAGGGCAAGGACGTCAAGAAGGTCCTCTACCGGCAGCTGCGCCGCCGCGAGATGCGCGAACGCATCCGGATCGAGAACCGGGTGATGCCGGTCCGCGTCCTGACCGACGCCGACGGGCGGGCGATCGGCGCCGCCGGACTCCACACCCGCACGGGCGGGTTCGTCACCGTGCGGGCGGGCGCGGTGATCCTGGCGACCGGCGCCGCCGGCCGCCTCGGTCTGCCCGCCTCCGGCTACCTCTACGGGACGTACGAGAACCCCACCAACGCGGGCGACGGCTACGCGATGGCGTACCACGCGGGCGCGGAACTGACCGGCATCGAGTGCTTCCAGATCAATCCGCTGATCAAGGACTACAACGGCCCGGCCTGTGCCTACGTCGCCAACCCCTTCGGCGGTTACCAGGTCAACCGGCACGGCGAGCGGTTCGTCGACTCGGACTACTGGTCGGGGCAGATGATGGCCGAGTTCGCCGAGGAGCTGGCCTCCGACCGCGGCCCGGTCTACCTCAAGCTGAGCCATCTCCCCGAGGAGTCGGTCTCCGCCCTCGAATCGATCCTGCACACCACCGAACGCCCTACCCGCGCCACCTTCCACGCCGGGCGCGGCCACGACTACCGCACCCACGACATCGAGATGCACATCTCGGAGATCGGCCTGTGCGGCGGGCACTCGGCCTCCGGTGTGCGGGTCGACGACCACGCCCGCACCACCGTGCCCCGGCTCTACGCCGCGGGCGACCTGGCCTGCGTACCGCACAACTACATGATCGGCGCCTTCGTCTTCGGCGATCTGGCCGGAGCCGACGCCGCCCGTTACCGCGCCTACGAAGGCGACCTGCCGCAGGACCAGCTCCGGGCGGCGCACGAGCTGATCTACCGCCCGCTGCGCCACCCCGACGGGCCGCCCCAGCCCCAGGTCGAGTACAAGCTCCGCCGGTTCGTGAACGACTACGTCGCCCCGCCCAAGTCGGGGGCCCGGCTCTCCCTGGCCGTCGAGCACTTCGAGCGGATGCGGGCGGAGATCGACGCGATGGGCGCGACGACCCCGCACGAGCTGATGCGCTGCGCGGAGGTCTCCTTCATCCGGGACTGCGCCGAGATGGCGGCCCGCTCCTCCCTCGCCCGTACGGAGTCCCGCTGGGGCCTCTACCACGCGCGGACGGACCATCCGGAGCGGGACGACCAGGACTGGCTGCACCATCTGGACCTGCGCAAGTCACCCTCCGGCACGATGGAGTTCACGGCCCGTCCGGTGGCGCCCTACCTCGTACCCGTCGACGACTACGCCCCGGTCGGCGGAGCCTCCCGCCATCTCGGCGAGGTCCACCCGGAGCACGTCGCCACGGCGGGCTCCCGCGACCTCGCTCCGGTCGGCTCCGGAGTCCGTGCGGCGGAGGTGCGGGTGGAGGGCGCCGTCGGCCACGCGCCGCGCATTCTGGAGCTGCACGCCCTGGCCGAGGCGGAACCGGACCTGGACGCCCTGCGGCCCTATCTGACCGATCCCGACCCCGCCGTGCGGCGTGCGGCCGTCGCGGCCCTCACCGAGACGGTCCCCTCGGGCACCGGTCCGGCGCTGGCCGGGGCGCTGCTCGACGAGGACGCGGCGGTACGGGCGGTGGCGGCGGCCTCGCTGCGCGAGCTGGTCGAGACGCTGTCGCCGGAACCGGCGCTGCGGGCTCCGCTCGTCGCCGCGCTGGACGGGCCGGACCCGGGGGCCCGGGCCGCCTCGCTGACGGTGCTGCGGGTGCTGCGGCTCGGCTCCGCGTCCCTCTTCGCCGGCCTGCTGGCCGACGCCCGTCTGGAGGTCCGGGTGGAGGCGGTCCGCGCCCTGGTCTCGGTGGACGCGATCGGCTCGCTGGCCGAGGCCGCGGCCGACCCCTCCCGCGAGGTGCGGGTGGCGGTGGCGAAGGGTCTCGCGGCGGCCCGGGGCACGGTCCCCGCCCACCTCGCCCCGCTCATGGACGACGGGGACGCGCTCGTGCGGGCCGCCGCGTTGCAGGCGCTCGGGACGGTCGGCTGCCCGGCACCGTACGACGGGGACGCCGTCCGGGCCCTCGGTGATCCCGCCTGGCAGGTGCGGGCCGGCGCGGCGGCCGGTCTCGCGGCCGCGTCCCCGGCGACGGCGGTGCCCGCCCTGGCCGAGGCCCTCGGGGACGCGAACGCGGACGTCCGCAAGGCGGCGGTCCTGGCGCTGCTGCGCCATCCGGGGACGGGCTCGGTGCTGGCCCGGGCACTGGCCGACCCGGACGCCGACGTGCGCGCCTACGCCTCCCGGGGCGAGGTCGCCACGGTGCGGTGAGGTCGCACGGCCCGGTGACGACGCCCCCCCAATGGGCGCGTCCCGAGTGCGGTGCCGGAAGGGGGCGGCTCATGCTGCTGACGGTGGGACCAGGGGAGAGCCCGCTCGAATCAGGCGCCCCGTGGGGCGCACGTCCCTTTCTAGGAGCAGCACGATGCCCGTACGTTCCCGCAAGCGTTCCGCCCTGGCCGCCGCCGGCCTGGTCGCCCTCACCTCGATAGCCCTGGGCGCCGTCCCGGTCTCGGCGGCCGGCCCGGACCCGTCCTCGACCGCCGACGGGGGGCACGGTCGCCACCAGGGCGACCTGCGCCGGGCGTACGAGGCCACGGAGCGGTACAGGTCGGAGCAGGCCGCCCTGGACGACGGCTATCTCCGGACGGACGAGTGCGTGTTCTCGGACGAGGGCGGCATGGGCTACCACTACGTCAAGCCCGCGCACATCGGCTCGACCGACCCGACCCGGCCCGCCGCCCTGCTGTACGCCGACACCCACCACGCCGCCGGCGACGGCAAGGAACACGGCCAGGGCCAGGGGCAGGCCCAGGGCAAGGAGCAGGCCACGCCGCAGGCGCAGGGCAAGCCCCAGGGCAAGGAGCAGGCCAAGCCGCAGGACAAGGGTCAGGGCAAGGAGCAGGCCAAGCCGCAGGACAAGGGTCAAGGCAAGGACGGGAGGCGGCTGGTCGCCCTCGAATGGGTGGTGCCGAACACCGGCCAGGCCCAGCCGGAGATCTTCGGCCGCGGCTTCGACGGACCGGAGGTCATCCCGGGCGTCGGCGACGTCTACAGCCTGCACGCCTGGATCTTCAAGAAGAACCCGAAGGGCGTGTTCGCCCCGTACAACCCCCGGGTGACGTGCCCGGCCCCGCGGCCGACCCCGCAGCCCACGCGCTAGGGAAGGTCCGGAAGGTATCGAGGGTCCGCCGGTCGCAGCCCACGCGCGACCATCCGGACACGGCCTGGAGCCGTCCGCGGACACACCGAAGGGCCCGGCCCCCGCCTGTGCGGGAGCCGGGCCCTGACGCGTCGTCCGTCCGCTAGCGGACGAAGACGCTCGCCTGGTTCGCCAGGTCCAGGAAGTACTGCGGCGCGACGCCGAGGACCAGCGTCACCACCACACCGGCCGTGATCGCGACCGTGGTGAAACCCGAGGGCACGGCGACCGTGGGGCCGTCGGCCTTGGGCTCGCTGAAGAACATCAGCACGATCACCCGGATGTAGAAGAACGCGGCGACGGCCGACGAGACGACACCGATGACGACCAGCGCACCCGCGCCGCCCTCCGCCGCCGCCTTGAAGACCGCGAACTTGCCGGAGAACCCGGACGTCAGCGGAATGCCGGCGAAGGCGAGCAGGAAGACCGCGAAGACCGCCGCGACGAGCGGCGAACGGCGGCCGAGACCGGCCCACTTGGACAGGTGGGTGGCCTCTCCGCCCGCGTCCCGGACCAGCGTGACGACGGCGAACGCGCCGATCGTCACGAAGGAGTAGGCGCCCAGGTAGAAGAGGACGGACGAGACGCCGGTGGGCGTGGCCGCGATGACACCGGCCAGGATGAACCCGGCGTGCGCGATCGAGGAGTACGCGAGCAGCCGCTTGATGTCGGTCTGGGTGATCGCGACGACCGCGCCGCCCAGCATGGTGACGATGGCGACGCCCCACATGACCGGCCGCCAGTCCCAGGTGAGGCCGGGCAGCACCACGTACAGCAGCCGCAGCATCGCGCCGAAGGCGGCGACCTTCGTCGCGGCGGCCATGAAGCCGGTGACGGGGGTCGGGGCGCCCTGGTAGACGTCCGGGGTCCACATGTGGAACGGCACCGCGCCCACCTTGAACAGCAGACCGGTCAGCACCATGGCGAAGCCGATGAGCAGCAGGACGTCGTTGCCCATGGTGGCGGCGAGCGCCGGGTCGACCGAGGCGACGGAGCCGTCGACGACGTTGGCGATGGTGGCGTACGAGACGGAGCCGGCGTAGCCGTAGAGCAGGGCGATGCCGAACAGCAGGAACGCCGAGGAGAAGGCGCCGAGGAGGAAGTACTTCACCGCGGCCTCCTGCGACATCAGCCGCTTGCGGCGGGCGACGGCGCACAGGAGGTAGAGCGGGAGGGAGAAGACCTCCAGGGCGATGAAGAGCGTCAGCAGGTCGTTGGCGGCCGGGAAGACCAGCATGCCGGCCACCGCGAACAGCGCCAGCGGGAACACCTCGGTGGTGGTGAACCCGGCCTTGACCGCGGCCTTCTCCTGGTCGCCGCCGGGCACCGCGGCGGCCTCGGCGGCGAAGGAGTCGACCCGGTGGCCGTGGTCGGCCGGGTCGAGCCTGCGCTCGGCGAAGGTGAAGACGGCGACGATCGAGGCGAGGAGGATCGTGCCCTGGAGGAACAGCGCCGGGCCGTCGACGGCGATGGCGCCCATGGCGGCGATGTGCGCCTTGGTGGAGCCGTAACCGCCGGCCGCGAGGCCGACGATGGCGGCGAACGCGGCGACCAGGGCGAGGACGCTGAGGAAGACCTGGCTGTGATAGCGCCCCTTGCGGGGCACGAAGGCCTCGACGAGGACGCTGAGGATCGCGGCGCCGACCACGATGAGTACGGGGGAGAGCTGGACGTACTCGATGTGGGGCGACGGGATCTTGTTCAACGGCTCGGCGGCCGTCGTCCACAGGCTGTGGACGGCTGGCGCGACGGCGGATGTGCTCACTTGGCCGCCTCCACTTCGGGCTTGGGGTCCTTCTGCTGCACGTCGGACATGGTGTGGCTGACGGCCGGGTTGACGATGTCCGTCAGCGGCTTCGGGAACACCCCGAGGAAGATCAACAGGGCGATCAGCGGGGCGACGACGGCCAGTTCCCGCACCCGCAGGTCCGGCATGGTCCGGACCTCCTCCTTCACCGGGCCCGTCATCGTCCGCTGGTAGAGGACGAGGGTGTAGAGCGCGGCGAGGACGATGCCGGTGGTGGCGATGACGCCGGCCACCGGATAGCGGGCGAACGTGCCCACCAGGACCAGGAACTCGCTGACGAACGGGGCGAGGCCGGGCAGCGAGAGGGTGGCCAGACCCCCGATCAGGAAGGTGCCGGCGAGCACCGGGGCGACCTTCTGGACACCGCCGTAGTCGGCGATGAGCCGCGAGCCGCGCCGGGAGATCAGGAAGCCGGCCACCAGCATCAGCGCGGCCGTCGAGATCCCGTGGTTGACCATGTAGAGCGTGGCACCGCTCTGCCCCTGGCTGGTCATCGCGAAGATGCCCATGATGATGAAACCGAAGTGGGAGATCGAGGCGTACGCCACCAGGCGCTTGATGTCCCGCTGCCCGACGGCGAGCAGCGCTCCGTACACGATGCTGACCAGGGCGAGGGCGATGATCACCGGGGTCGCCCACTTCGAGGCCTCCGGGAACAGCTGGAGGCAGAAGCGGAGCATGGCGAACGTGCCGACCTTGTCGACCACCGCCGTGATGAGCACGGCCACCGGAGCGGTAGCCTCCCCCATCGCGTTCGGCAGCCAGGTGTGCAGCGGCCACAGCGGCGCCTTCACCGCGAAGGCGAAGAAGAAGCCGAGGAACAGCAGCCGCTCGGTGTTGGTCGCCATCTCCAGCTGACCGCTCGCCCGGGCCTCGGCGATCTCGGTCAGGGAGAAGTTCCCCGCGACCACGTAGAGCCCGATGACGGCGGCGAGCATGATCAGTCCGCCGACCAGGTTGTACAGCAGGAACTTCACCGCCGCGTACGACCGCTGGGCGGCCGCGTTCTCGTCGGTGCCCGCGTGCGCCCGGTCGCCGAAGCCGCCGATGAGGAAGTACATCGGGATGAGCATGGCTTCGAACAGGATGTAGAAGAGGAAGACGTCGGTGGCCTCGAAGGAGAGGATCACCATCGCCTCGACCATGAGGATCAGGGCGAAGAAGCCCTGGGTCGGCCGCCAGCGGCTGGACTTCGTCTCCAGGGGGTCGGCGTCGTGCCAGCCGGCCAGGATGACGAAGGGGATCAGCAGCGCGGTGAGCGCGATGAGCGCCACCCCGATGCCGTCCACGCCGAGTTCGTAGCGGACGCCGAAGTCCTTGATCCAGGAGTAGGACTCGACGAACTGGTAGCGGTCCCCGCCCGGTTCGAAGTCGACGAGGACGACGACGGCGAGGGCGAGGGTGACGAGCGAGACGGTCAGCGCCAGCCATTTGGCGGCGGTGCGGCGGGCGGCGGGGACGGCGGCGGTGAGGATCGCGCCGAGCGCCGGTACCGCCGCTGTCGCGGTCAGGAGGGGAAAGCCCGCGTTGACGGCTTGCGACATCGGTTACACCGCCCTCATCAGCAGGGTCGCGGCGATCAGCACCGCAGTACCTCCGAACATGGAGACCGCATAGGAGCGGGCGTAGCCGTTCTGCAGCTTGCGCAGCCGGCCGGACAGACCGCCGACGGATGCCGCGGTGCCGTTGACCACCCCGTCGACCAGGGTGTGGTCGACGTAGACGAGCGAGCGGGTGAGGTGCGTGCCGCCCGTCACGAAGACGGCGTGGTTGAAGTCGTCCTGGAGCAGGTCGCGGCGGGCGGCCCGGGTGAGCAGCGAGCCGCGCGGGGCGACGACCGGGACGGGCCTGCGCCCGTACTGGAGGTAGGCGATGCCCACACCGATCACCATCACCGCGACCGTGGCCGAGGTGATGGCTCCGGCGCTGAGCGGCGGGTGCCCGTGCTCGAACGAGGTGACCGGCTCCAGCCAGTTGACGAAGCGGTCGCCGACGGCGAAGAAGCCACCGGCGAAGACGGAGCCGACGGCCAGCAGGATCATCGGGATCGTCATCGACTTCGGGGACTCGTGCGGGTGTGGCATGCGGCCCGCCTCGGCCTCTGCGGCCGGTTCGACGCCGGGCGCCCGGTCGGCGTCGGGAGCGGGCTGCCAGCGCTTCTCGCCGAAGAACGTCATGATCATCACGCGGGTCATGTAGTACGCGGTGATGGCCGCGCCCAGGAGCGTGATCCCGCCGAGGATCCAGCCCTCGGTGCCGCCCTTGGCGAAGGCCGCCTCGATGATCTTGTCCTTGGAGAAGAAGCCGGACAGGCCGGGGAAGCCGATGATCGCGAGATAACCGAGGCCGAAGGTGACGAAGGTGACCGGCATGTACTTCCGCAGGCCGCCGTACTTCCTCATGTCCACCTCGTCGTTCATGCCGTGCATGACCGAACCGGCGCCGAGGAAGAGCCCGGCCTTGAAGAAGCCGTGCGTGACCAGGTGCATGATCGCGAAGGCGTACCCGACGGGACCGAGGCCGGCCGCGAGGATCATGTAGCCGATCTGCGACATGGTCGATCCGGCCAGCGCCTTCTTGATGTCGTCCTTCGCGCAACCGACGATCGCACCGAAGAGGAGCGTGACCGCGCCGACCACCGTGACCGCGAGCTGCGCGTCCGGGGCGGCGTTGAAGATGTCGGCGGAGCGGACGATCAGATAGACGCCGGCGGTGACCATGGTGGCCGCGTGGATCAGGGCCGAGACCGGGGTCGGGCCCTCCATCGCGTCACCGAGCCAGGACTGCAGCGGCACCTGGGCCGACTTGCCGCAGGCGGCGAGGAGGAGCATCAGGCCGATCGCCGTCAGCGTGCCCTCGGACGTCTCCCCCACCGACGAGAGCACCGGCCCGAAGGCGAAGGTCCCGAAGGTGGTGAACATCAGCATGATCGCGATCGACAGGCCGATGTCACCGACCCGGTTGACCAGGAAGGCCTTCTTCGCGGCGGTCGCCGCGGAGGGCTTGTGCTGCCAGAAGCCGATCAGGAGGTACGAGGCGAGGCCGACGCCCTCCCAGCCGAAGTAGAGGAGCAGGTAGTTGTCGGCGAGGACGAGCAGCAGCATCGCCGCGAGGAAGAGGTTCAGATAGCCGAAGAAGCGGCGGCGGCGCTCGTCGTGCTCCATGTACCCGATCGAGTACACGTGGATGAGCGAGCCGACACCGGTGATCAGCAGGACGAACGTCATCGACAGCTGGTCGAGCTGGAAGGCCATGTCCGCCTGGAACCCCTCGACGGGGATCCAGGTGTAAAGCCGCTGGTGCAGCGCCCGGTCGTCGGCGCTCCTGCCCAGCATGCCGGTGAACAGCACGACGCCGATGACGAACGAGGCGGTCGCGAGCAGCGTGCCGAGCCAGTGCCCGGACTTGTCCAGGCGCCGTCCCCCGCACAGCAGGACGACAGCTCCCAGCAGAGGCGCCGCGACAAGCAGCGCGATCAGGTTCTCCACGATTCAGCCCCTCACAGCTTCATCAGGCTGGCGTCGTCGACCGAGGCCGAGTGGCGGGAACGGAACAGCGACACGATGATCGCGAGCCCGACCACGACCTCCGCGGCGGCGACGACCATCGTGAAGAAGGCGATGATCTGGCCGTCGAGGTTGCCGTGCATGCGGGAGAAGGCGACGAACGCGAGGTTGCAGGCGTTGAGCATCAGCTCGACGCACATGAAGACCACGATCGCGTTGCGCCGGATCAGCACCCCGGCCGCACCGATGGTGAACAACAGGGCGGCGAGGTACAGATAGTTGACGGGGTTCACCGCGAGGCCTCCTCTTCGTCCCGGTCCCGGCCGAGCCGCTCCTCGGAGCGCTGCTCCAGCGCCTTGAGGTCGGCCAGCGCCTCAGTGGACACATCGCGGATCTGGCCGCGCTTGCGCAGGGTCTGCATCACGGTCAGCTCGGAGGGCGTGCCGTCGGGCAGCAGACCGGCGACGTCCACGGCGTTGTGCCGGGCGTAGACACCGGGGGCCGGCAACGGCGGCAGGTGCCTGCCCTCCCGCACCCGCTGCTCGGCCAGCTCGCGCTGGGTGCGGGCCTTCTCGGTGCGCTCACGGTGGGTGAGGACCATCGCGCCGACGGCCGCCGTGATGAGCAGCGCGCCGGTGATCTCGAAGGCGAAGACGTACTTCGTGAAGACGAGCGCGGCGATGCCCTCGACGTTGCCGCCGTACGCGGCGTTGGCCGCGCCCAGGCCGTTGAACTCCGTCAGGGAGGCCCGGCCGATCCCGGCGACGAGCAGGACGCCGAAGCCGAGCCCGCAGGCCGCGGCCCACCAGCGCTGCCCCTTGATGGTCTCCTTCAGCGAGTCCGCGGCCGTGACACCGACCAGCATGACGACGAAGAGGAAGAGCATCATGATCGCGCCGGTGTAGACGACGATCTGGACGATGCCGAGGAAGTACGCGCCGTTGGCGAGGTAGAACACCGCGAGGATGATCATCGTCCCGGCGAGGCAGAGCGCGCTGTGCACGGCCTTGCGCATCAGGACCGTGCACAGGGCGCCGATCACGGCGATCGTGCCGAGGACCCAGAACTGCACGGCCTCGCCCGTGGACGTGGAGTACGCCGCCAGCGTCGCGGCCGTGAGGTCGGCGCTCATGCGTCCACCCCTTCCGGATCGCCCTTCTCCCCCTTGGACACGGCGACCTGACGGACCGTGCCGGGCGCGGCCTCGGTGACGAGGCCCCGGTAGTAGTCCTGCTCGTCCGTGCCGGGGAAGATCGAGTGCGGCGAGTCGACCATGCCCTCCTCCAGCCCCGCGAGGAGCTGCTCCTTGGTGTAGATCAGGTTCTCGCGGGAGGAGTCGGCCAGTTCGAACTCGTTGGTCATCGTCAGCGCCCGCGTGGGGCACGCCTCGATGCACAGGCCGCACAGGATGCAGCGGGCGTAGTTGATCTGGTAGACCGCGCCGTACCGCTCGCCCGGGGAGTAGCGCTCCTCGTCGGTGTTGTCCGCGCCCTCCACGTAGATGGCGTCGGCGGGACAGGCCCAGGCGCACAGCTCGCAGCCCACGCACTTCTCAAGTCCGTCCGGATGACGGTTGAGCTGGTGCCGGCCGTGGAAGCGCGGCGCCGTCGTCTTCTGCTGCTCCGGGTACTGCTCGGTCAGCCGCTTCTTGAACATGGCCTTGAAGGTCACGCCGAAGCCGGCGACCGGATTCTGGAAATCAGACACCGTCCGTCTCCTTTCCATCACTCGCAGTAGCAGTATCGGGGGCGCCACTGACAACCAGCTCCGCCTCCTGGCGGGACCGGCGCCGCGGCACCGGCGGCAGGGACTGTCCCGGCTTGGGCGGTACGGGGAACCCGCCCGCCATCGGGTCGAACGGGGCCTCGGGGCCCTCCTTCTCCGCCTCGCCGCGCGCCTTCTTGTCGCGGAACATATCGACGATGAAGGAGAGCAACAGCACGGCGAGGACGGCGCCCGCGACGTAGAGCACGATCGTCTGGAAGTCGTAGTTCTCGTTCCGCAGCGCGCGCACGGTGGCGACGAGCATCAGCCACACCACCGAGACGGGGATGAGGACCTTCCAGCCGAGCTTCATCAGCTGGTCGTAGCGGACGCGGGGCAGGGTGCCGCGCAGCCAGATGAAGAAGAACAGCAGCAGCTGCACCTTGAGGACGAACCAGAGCATCGGCCACCAGCCGTGGTTCGCGCCCTCCCAGAAGGTGGAGATCGGGTACGGGGCCCGCCAGCCGCCCAGGAAGAGCGTCACCGACACGGCCGAGACCGTCACCATGTTCACGTACTCGGCGAGCATGAACATCGCGAACTTGATGGAGCTGTACTCGGTGTTGAAGCCGCCGACCAGGTCGCCCTCGGACTCGGGCATGTCGAACGGGGCGCGGTTGGTCTCGCCGACCATCGTCACCACGTAGATGATGAACGAGACCGGCAGCAGGATGATGAACCAGCGGTCGGCCTGCGCCTCGACGATCGCCGAGGTCGACATCGAACCGGAGTAGAGGAAGACCGAGGCGAACGCCGCGCCCATCGCGATCTCGTAGGAGATCATCTGCGCGCAGGAGCGCAGCCCGCCGAGGAGCGGGTACGTGGAACCGGAGGACCAGCCGGCGAGCACGATGCCGTAGATGCCGACGGAGGCGATCGCCAGGACGTACAGCATGGCGATCGGCAGGTCGGTCAGCTGCATCGAGGTGCGGTGGCCGAAGATCGAGACCTCGTTGCCGGCCGGACCGAAGGGGATCACGGCGATCGCCATGAACGCCGGGGCCGCGGCGATGATCGGCGCGAGGACGTAGACGACCTTGTCGGCCCGCCGGACGATCACGTCCTCCTTCAGCATCAGCTTGATGCCGTCCGCGAGGGACTGGAGGAGACCCCAGGGGCCGTGCCGGTTGGGGCCGATGCGCAGCTGCATCCAGGCGACGACCTTGCGCTCCCACACGATGGAGAAGAGCACGGTGACCATCAGGAAGGCGAAGCAGAAGACGGCCTTGATCGCGATGAGCCACCAGGGGTCCGTGCCGAACATGGACAGGTCCTCGGCGGCCAGGACGCTTCGCCGCGTGTGCGCGAGTTGGGCGAGGGCAGTCACGCTCGCACCTCCGGTACGGGGAGGGCCGGGCCTGCGGCCGGCCGGACGACGTGTGCGCGCGGGCGCGCCGCACCGGACGCGGGGCGCGCGCCCGGGCGCGCGGGGCGGCGGGGGGAGCCGGTGGCGGTCACGAGCCCGCCTCCCGGTCCTCGTCGCCCGCCGGGGAGCCCGCGGGGCCGATGCGGACCAGGTCGCCCGGGTGGGCGCCGGTGTCGGAGAGGACACCGCCGCCGGTCGAGTTCAGCGGGAGCCAGACGACACGGTCGGGCATCTCGGTGACCTGGAGCGGGAGGTGGAGCGAGCCGGCCGGGCCCGTCACGGCGAGGAGGTCGCCCTCCTTGACCCCGGTCTCGGCGGCGGTGGCCGCCGAGAGCAGGGCCGGCGCGGCGTGGCGGGTGCCCGCCAGTGCGGTGTCGCCCTCCTGGAGCCTGCCGAGGTCGAGCAGCATCCGGTGCCCGGCGAGGACGGCCTCGCCCTCGCCCGGTCGCGGCGCGGGCTGCGCCGGCTCGACGGGCTCGGAGGCCCGCTCGCCGGTCCAGCCGCCGAGCCGGTCCATCTCCCGTCGGGCGGCCCGCAGATCGGGCAGCGCCAGGTGCGCGTCGAGGGCGTCCGCGAGCATGTGGAGGACGCGGGCGTCGGCCGGAGGCAGCGCACGGGTCATCTGCTCGGGCTTGAGCGCGGCCTCGAAGGGGCGGGCCCGGCCCTCCCAGTTGAGGAAGGTGCCCGCTTTCTCGGCGACGGCGGCGACGGGCAGGACCACGTCGGCCCGCTCGGTGACCTCGCTCGGCCGCAGCTCCAGGGAGACCACGAAGGCCGCGTCGAGGGCCTCACGCGCGCGTGCCGGGTCCGGCAGGTCGCGGACCTCGACGCCGCCGACGAGCAGCGCGCCCAGTTCACCGGTGGCGGCGGCCTCCACGATCTGGCCGGTGTCCCGGCCGTATCCGTGCGGCAGGTCGCGCACGCCCCAGGCGGCCGCGACCTCCTCACGCGCGCGGGGGTCGGTCGCGGGGCGCCCGCCGGGCAGCAGCGTGGGGATGGCACCGGCTTCGAGCGCGCCGCGCTCCCCCGCCCGGCGCGGGATCCACACCAGCGTCGCGCCGGTCGCCGCCGCCGTCCGCACGGCCGCGGTCAGCCCGCCCGGCACCGCGGCCAGCCGTTCGCCGACCACGATGACCGCGCCGTCGCGCCGCAGCGCCTCCGCCGCGTCCGTGCCGGGCCCGTCGAGCCCGACGCGGGAGGTGAGGGCGTCCAGCCACTCGGTCTCGGTGCCGGGTGCGGCGGCCAGCAGCGTGCCGCCCGCCTTCGCCAGGCCCCGGGTCGCGTGCGAGGCGAGCGCGTAGGTCTTCTGGCCCTTCGTGCGCCACGCCTTGCGCAGCCGCAGGAAGACGCCGGGGGCCTCCTCCTCGGACTCGAAGCCGACGAGCAGCACGGCCGGGGCGGCTTCCAGGGAGGTGTACGTGACCCCGCCGCCGTCCAGGTCCCGGCCGCGCCCGGCCACGCGGGAGGCGAGGAAGTCGGCCTCCTCGCCGGAGTGGACGCGGGCCCGGAAGTCGACGTCGTTGGTGTCGAGGGCGACCCGGGCGAACTTGGCGTAGGCGTAGGCGTCCTCGACGGTCAGCCTGCCGCCCGCCAGGACGCCGGTGCGGCCGCGCACGAGCCCGCGGGCCGCGGCCTCCAGCGCCTCGGGCCAGGAGGCGGGCTCCAGCTCACCGGTCTCGGCGCTGCGGACCAGCGGGGTGGTGAGGCGGTCGCGCTGCTGGGCGTACCGGAAGGCGAACCGCCCCTTGTCGCACACCCACTCCTCGTTGACCTCCGGGTCCTCGGCCGCGAGCCGCCGCATGACCTTGCCGCGCCGGTGGTCGGTGCGCGTGGCGCAGCCGCCCGCGCAGTGCTCGCAGACGCTCGGCGAGGACACCAGGTCGAAGGGGCGGGAGCGGAACCGGTACGCCGCCGAGGTGAGCGCGCCGACCGGGCAGATCTGGATGGTGTTGCCGGAGAAGTACGACTCGAAGTCGTCGCCCTCGCCGGTGCCGACCTGCTGGAGCGCGCCGCGCTCGATCAGCTCGATCATCGGGTCGCCGGCGATCTGGTTCGAGAACCGGGTGCAGCGGGCGCACAGGACGCACCGCTCGCGGTCGAGCAGCACCTGGGTGGAGATCGGCACCGGCTTCTCGTAGGTCCGCTTCAGGCCGTCGAAGCGGGACTCGGACCGGCCGTGGGACATGGCCTGGTTCTGCAGCGGGCACTCGCCGCCCTTGTCGCAGACCGGGCAGTCCAGCGGGTGGTTGATGAGCAGCAGCTCCATCACGCCGTGCTGGGCCTTCTCCGCCACCGGACTGGTCAGCTGCGACTTCACCACCATGCCGTCGGTGCAGGTGATGGTGCAGGAGGCCATCGGCTTGCGCTGGCCCTCGACCTCGACGATGCACTGCCGGCAGGCGCCGGCCGGGTCGAGGAGCGGGTGGTCGCAGAAGCGGGGGATCTCGATGCCGAGCTGCTCCGCGGCGCGGATGACCAGGGTCCCCTTGGGGACGGAGATCTCGGCGCCGTCGATGGTCAGCGTGACGAGGTCCTCGGGCGGGAGGGCGGCTTCGCCGCCGGCCGGGTTGGACGTGGTCACCGTCATGCCGTCACCTCCTTGTGGTTGTCCGCCCAGGCGGTCGACTTGGCCGGGTCGAAGGGGCAGCCCCGGCCGGTGATGTGCTGCTCGTACTCCTCGCGGAAGTACTTCAGGGAGGAGAAGATCGGGGAGGCGGCGCCGTCGCCGAGCGCGCAGAACGACTTGCCGTTGATGTTGTCGGCGATGTCGTTCAGCTTGTCGAGGTCGGCCATGGCGCCCTTGCCCGCCTCGATGTCGCGGAGCAGCTGCACGAGCCAGTAGGTGCCCTCGCGGCACGGCGTGCACTTGCCGCAGGACTCGTGGGCGTAGAACTCGGTCCACCGGGTGACGGCCCGCACGACGCAGGTGGTCTCGTCGAAGCACTGGAGCGCCTTGGTGCCGAGCATGGAGCCGGCCGCGCCCACGCCCTCGTAGTCCAGGGGGACGTCGAGGTGCTCGTCGGTGAACATCGGGGTGGAGGAGCCGCCGGGGGTCCAGAACTTCAGCCGGTGGCCGGGGCGCATGCCGCCGCTCATGTCGAGGAGCTGGCGGAGCGTGATCCCGAGCGGGGCCTCGTACTGGCCGGGCGAGGCGACGTGGCCGCTGAGCGAGTAGAGGGTGAAGCCGGGGGACTTCTCGCTGCCCATCGACTTGAACCAGTCCTTGCCCCGGTTCAGGATCGCGGGAACGGACGCGATGGACTCGACGTTGTTCACCACGGTGGGACAGGCGTACAGACCTGCGACGGCCGGGAAGGGGGGACGCAGCCGGGGCTGGCCGCGGCGCCCTTCGAGCGAGTCGAGCAGCGCGGTCTCCTCGCCGCAGATGTACGCCCCGGCGCCCGCGTGCACGGTGAGTTCCAGGTCGAGCCCGCTGCCCAGGATGTCCGTGCCGAGGAAGCCCGCCTCGTACGCCTCTCGGACGGCCTCGTGGAGCCGGCGCAGGACCGGGACGACCTCGCCGCGCAGGTAGATGAAGGCGTGGCTGGACCGGATCGCGTAGCAGGCGATCACGATGCCCTCGATGAGCGAGTGCGGGTTGGCGAAGAGGAGCGGGATGTCCTTGCAGGTGCCCGGCTCGGACTCGTCGGCGTTGACGACGAGGTAGTGCGGCTTGCCGTCGCCCTGGGGGATGAACTGCCACTTCATCCCGGTGGGGAAGCCCGCGCCGCCGCGGCCGCGCAGTCCGGAGTCCTTGACGTACGCGATGAGGTCGTCGGGCGACATCGCGAGGGCCTTCTTCAGCCCTTCGTACCCCTCGTGCCGTTTGTACGTCTCCAGGGTCCAGGAGTCGGGCTGGTCCCAGAACGCCGACAGGACGGGCGCGAGAAGCTTCTCGGGGCTGCTGTGGTCGATCTCGGCTGCCAAGGTCATCACTCCCCCTCCCCACCGGCTGACTCGCCGCGCGGGTGGACGATCTTGTGGTGCGGGGCTTCGCCCTTCGCCAGGCGGAGCCCGACGAGGGAGGCCGGGCCGGCCCCGCCGGTGGCCTCGACGGCGCCTTCGCGCTCGTCGGGGAAGCCGGCCAGGATGCGGGCGGTCTCCTTGAAGGTGCACAGGGGCGCGCCGCGCGTGGGCTCGACGGGGCGGCCGGCCCGCAGGTCGTCGACCATCGCCTTGGCGGACTCGGGCGTCTGGTTGTCGAAGAACTCCCAGTTGACCATCACCACGGGTGCGAAGTCGCAGGCCGCGTTGCACTCGATGTGTTCGAGGGTGATCTTGCCGTCGTCCGTGGTGCCCTGGTTGCCGACGCCGAGGTGGGCCTGGAGCTCCTCGAAGATGGCGTCGCCGCCCATGACCGCGCAGAGGGTGTTGGTGCAGACGCCGACCTGGTAGTCGCCGGAGGGCTTGCGGCGGTACATGGAGTAGAAGGTGGCGACCGCGGTGACCTCGGCGGTGGTGAGGCCGAGGACGTCGGCGCAGAACCGCATGCCGGTGCGGGTCACGTGTCCCTCCTCCGCCTGCACCAGGTGCAGCAGCGGCAGGAGCGCGGAGCGGGACCCCGGATAGCGGGCGATGATCTCCTTGGCGTCCGCCTCCAGCCGGGTGCGCACCTCGGCGGGGTAGTCGGGGGCGGGGAGCTGGGGCATCCCGAGACTGGTCTGTCCGTCCGTCATCGGTCGACGCCTCCCATCACGGGGTCGATGGAGGCGACGGCGACGATGACGTCGGCGACCTGGCCGCCCTCGCACATCGCCGCCATGGCCTGCAGGTTGGTGAAGGACGGGTCCCGGAAGTGGACCCGGAAGGGGCGGGTGCCGCCGTCGCTGACGACGTGCACACCCAGTTCGCCCTTGGGCGACTCGACGGCGGCGTAGGCCTGCCCGGCGGGGACCCGGAAGCCCTCGGTGACCAGCTTGAAGTGGTGGATCAGGGCCTCCATGGAGGTGCCCATGATCTTCTTGATGTGGTCGAGGGAGTTGCCGAGGCCGTCGGGGCCGAGCGCGAGCTGGGCGGGCCAGGCGATCTTCTTGTCGCCGACCATGACCGGTCCGGGCTCGAGGCGGTCCAGGCACTGTTCGACGATCCGGAGGGACTGCCGCATCTCCTCGAGGCGGACGAGGAAGCGCCCGTAGGAGTCGCAGGTGTCGGCGGTCGGGATGTCGAACTCGTAGTTCTCGTAGCCGCAGTACGGGTCGGTCCTGCGCAGGTCGTGCGGGAGGCCCGCGGAGCGCAGGATCGGCCCGGTGGCGCCGAGCGCCATGCAGCCGGTGAGGTCGAGGTAGCCGACATCCTGCATGCGGGCCTTGAAGATGGGGTTGCCGGTGGCGAGCTTGTCGTACTCCGGCAGGTTCTTCTTCATGGTCTTCACGAACTCCCGCACGGCGTCGACGGCGCCGGGCGGGAGGTCCTGGGCGAGGCCCCCGGGGCGGATGAACGCGTGGTTCATCCGCAGGCCGGTGATCAGCTCGTACAGGTCCAGGATCAGTTCGCGGTCCCGGAAGCCGTAGATCATGATCGTGGTGGCGCCCAGCTCCATGCCGCCGGTGGCGATGCACACCAGGTGGGAGGAGAGCCGGTTGAGCTCCATCAGCAGGACGCGGATGACCTCGGCCCGGTCCGGGATCTGGTCGGTGATGCCGAGGAGCCTCTCGACGCCGAGGCAGTACGCCGTCTCGTTGAAGAACGAGGTGAGGTAGTCCATGCGCGTGACGAAGGTGGTGCCCTGCGTCCAGGTCCGGAATTCGAGGTTCTTCTCGATGCCGGTGTGGAGGTAGCCGATGCCGCAGCGGGCCTCGGTGACGGTCTCGCCGTCGATCTCCAGGATCAGCCGGAGCACACCGTGCGTGGACGGGTGCTGGGGACCCATGTTGACGATGATCCGCTCGTCGTCCGCCTTCGCGGCGGACGCGACGACCTCTTCCCAGTCGCCACCGGTGACGGTGTAGACGGTTCCCTCGGTGGTCTCCCGCGCGGAGGCGGAGGAAGGGGGCGTCCCGAGGGGACTCGACGAGGGGTGGTGGCCGGGTGACGGGAGGGCGTGTTCGGTGCTCATCAGCTGTACGACCTCCGCTGGTCAGGAGCCGGGATCTGGGCGCCCTTGTACTCGACGGGGATGCCGCCGAGGGGGTAGTCCTTGCGCTGCGGGTGGCCCTGCCAGTCGTCCGGCATCATGATCCGGGTGAGGGCGGGGTGGCCGTCGAAGACGATGCCGAAGAAGTCGTACGCCTCCCGCTCGTGCCAGTCGTTGGTCGGGTAGACCGCGACGAGCGACGGGATGTGCGGGTCGGCGTCCGGGGCCGTGACCTCCAGGCGGATCAGCCGGCCGTGGGTCAGCGAGCGCAGGTGGTAGACGGCGTGCAGCTCGCGGCCCTTGTCTCCGAGGTAGTGGACGCCGGAGACGCCCGTGCACAGCTCGAAGCGGAGCGCGGGGTCGTCGCGCAGGGTGCGGGCGACCCGGACGAGGTGCTCGCGGGCGATGTGGAAGGTGATCTCGCCGCGGTCCACGACCGTCTTCTCGATGGCGTTGGCGGGGAGGAGCCCCTGCTCGTCGAGGGCGCCTTCGAGCTCGTCGGCCACCTCGTCGAACCAGCCGCCGTAGGGGCGGGTGGCCGGCCCCGGCAGGCGTACGGAGCGGACGAGGCCGCCGTAGCCGCTGGTGTCGGCCCCGCTCTGGGCGCCGAACATCCCGCGCTGGACCCGGACCTCCTCGCCGTGGTCCCCGCGCTGACCCGGCAGGTTCTGCGCGCTGAGTTCCTTGTCGGGGTTGGGTGTCTCGTCACTCAACGGAGCAGACCCTTCATCTCAATGGTCGGCAGGGCCTTGAGCGCCGCCTCCTCCGCCTCGCGGGCAGCTTCCTCCGCGTTGACGCCGAGCTTGGAGGTCTGGATCTTCTGGTGGAGCTTGAGGATCGCGTCCATCAGCATTTCCGGGCGCGGCGGGCAGCCCGGCAGATAGATGTCGACCGGCACGATGTGGTCGACGCCCTGCACGATCGCGTAGTTGTTGAACATTCCGCCTGAAGACGCGCAGACCCCCATGGAGATGACCCACTTGGGGTTGGGCATCTGGTCGTAGACCTGCCGCAGGACGGGCGCCATCTTCTGGCTGACCCGGCCCGCCACGATCATCAGGTCGGCCTGGCGCGGCGAGCCGCGGAAGACCTCCATGCCGAAGCGCGCCAGGTCGTACCGGCCCGCTCCGGTCGTCATCATCTCGATGGCGCAGCAGGCCAGGCCGAAGGTCGCCGGGAAGACGGACGACTTACGCACCCAGCCCGCGGCCTGCTCGACCGTCGTCAGCAGGAAACCGCTCGGCAGCTTCTCTTCGAGTCCCATGAGTGTGCTCCCAGCCCCTCAGTCCCATTCCAGGCCGCCGCGCCGCCACACGTAGGCGTAGGCGACGAAGACGGTGAGCACGAAGAGCAGCATCTCCACGAGCCCGAAAAGCCCCAGGGCGTCGAAGGTGACCGCCCAGGGGTAGAGGAAGACGATCTCGATGTCGAAGACGATGAAGAGCATCGCCGTCAGGTAGTACTTGATCGGGAAGCGGCCTCCTCCGGCGGGAGTGGGCGTCGGCTCGATGCCGCACTCGTACGCCTCAAGTTTTGCCCTGTTGTACCGCTTTGGGCCGATTAGCGTGGCCATGACCACGGAGAAGATCGCAAACCCTGCCCCGAGGGCGCCGAGCACGAGGATGGGCGCGTACGCATTCACGCTCCTCGCTCCTTCCAGTCGTCCTTGACCGTTGGACCGCAGCGGGCATCCGGATCGCCGCCTCGAAGATCGCGTACATGTGAGGCAGTTCACAAGCCCGATTGACTCGCATCTTATGCCTGTCGCTCTGTGATCTGCGACACGGGGTACGGCAAGGACTTTGTGATCTCCACCACGAGTCGAAGGATCATGAATTCGGATGAACGGTGATCTTCATACGAGAAGTAGCCAAGTGAGCACGAGACGTGACATCAGCGGGGATTGCCCCTGGTCGGAGCCGCCGCGCTCTATCAAATGATGGCGACTACAGGCAAATTCGCGGTGGACTCGCACGGGTGATAGAGGGCTCACCCCACCCGGCCGAGGGGTCCCGTGGAGCGAAGTGGACGCGCCCCGGCCGTCACGAGGGGCCCGCGCGGGCCGGGAGTTGCCCGCTTGTGACCTGCGTCACGTAACCTACGCCCCGTCAACTACAGGGCTTGGCCAACCGCGTGAAGAGGTGGTAAGCGCCGGTCAATTCGGACGTTTCGCGGAAAACACGTGATCACGGGCCTGAGAGCCTGTGCCCGATTTGCCCGTTACGGCGTCAATAAGGGCGCCAGGAAAGCGGATTGGGTAGTTCCGGTCGTAACTGTGGCGCAACACACGTTTCTTGATGGGAACCGTGAACCCCTGATAGCGGTTGTTCTCATGTCCCAGACCGCTCACATACCCAGCCACCGGAAGCCCCGCCGCAGCGCGTCCAAGCTCGCGCTCCGTGCCGGAGTTGCCGGTGGCGTCCTCAGCACCATCGCGGTGGCGGGTGCTGCCGGGCCGGCGAATGCCGAGCCGGTGACCGAGACCATCGAGATGCCCACGCTCGGCGCCCTCGACACCGACCTGGCGAGCGCCGTCTCCGCCTCGGCCGAGGCGTCCCAGCAGGAGGCCCTCGACCTGAGCCTGCGCGCCCAGGAAGAGGCCGCCCACCGCAAGGCCGCCCAGGAGGCCACGAAGGCCAAGGCCGAGGCCGACCGCAAGGCCGAGGCCGAGCGCGCCGAGAAGGCCCGCGAGGAGGCCCGCCAGCGCGCCTCCCGCACCGCGGAGCGCACCACGCTCTCGGCGTCCTCCTCCGACGACTCCGCCGGCGGCTCCTCCTCCAGCGCCGACAGCCAGGTGGCCACCGGCTCCGCCGCGGCGATCGTGGCCTTCGCCCGCGCCCAGGTCGGCGACGCCTACGTCTCCGGCGGCACCGGACCCAACTCGTGGGACTGCTCCGGACTGGTCCAGGCCGCCTACCGCCAGGCCGGCATCGACCTTCCCCGCGTCTCCAGCTCGCAGTCGAGCATGGGCACCTCCGTCTCGCTGAGCGACCTCCAGCCGGGCGACATCCTGTACTGGGGCAGCCGCAGCGGCTCGTACCACGTGGCGATCTACGTGGGCGGCGGCAACTACGTCGGCGCGCAGAACCCGTCCACCGGCGTGGTCGAGCGCTCCCTGGACTGGGACACCCCGTCCGGCGCCGTGCGCATCCTCTGATCGTCGCGCCACCGGACAGGCGAAGGCCGTCACTCCACGGGAGTGGCGGCCTTCTCTCATGCCCGCCGATCCGGCGGTCCGTACCGGGCTCCTCCCGTGCGGGGTTCCTCGCTCACTTCCGGAAGGCGTCGATGAGCCGGGCGTAGCTGTCGCCGCCGTGCCCCGCCTCGACCGCGCTCCGCATCAGCTCCAGGTGCAGCCGCGGCAGCCGCCCGTCCACGCCCCGCGCCTCCCCCGCGTGCAGCAGATGCCCGATCGCCGCCACCTGGACGTCGATGGTGGCGTCCGCGCCCGGGTACTCGCCCGCGTCGATCTGCTCCGCGTACCCGCTCATGAACCAGGCGACCGTCCGCAGCCAGCGGTCGGCGACCTTCGTGAAGTCCCGGGCCGTGACCCCGTCGGCGCCGGTGAGGGCGGTGGCGTGCAGCCAGCCGCCGAAGACCGACCACATGAGCCCGAGCAGTCCCGCGTCGTAGAGCGAGGCGAGTCCGGCGTCACGGCCGAGATCGACCGGGTCGCCCAGCACCGCCAGCGTCGAGCGGTACCGGGCGAACGGCTCGGGCTCCCCGGCGTACAGGATCATGTGGGCGCTGTCGCCGATCCCCGGCGGGGTCGTCATGATGCCGCCGTCCAGATAGCCGATCCCGTGCTCCGCCGCCCACTCCGCCTCCGCGCGCGCCTGCTCGGGCGAGCCCGTCGTGAGGTTCACGACGGTCCTCCCGCGCAGCGCCGGCGCCACGGGGTCGAGGAGGGCGCGCACGGCGGGGTAGTCCAGGACGCAGACGACGATCAGCTCGCTCGCCGCGACCGCGTCGGCGACGGTGGCGGCGCGTGCGGCGCCCCGGGCGACGAGGGGGTCCGCCTTGGCCGGGGTGCGGTTCCAGACGGTGGTCGGGTGGCCCGCGGCCAGGAAGGCGCCGGCCAGGGCGGCGCCCATCTGCCCGAGTCCGACGACGGAGACGGCGGTGGCGGTGTGGGTGGTGTGGGTGGTGTCGTTCATGCCCTCACCGTTCCAGCGGCGGAAACCGGCCGACAGTGGCAGGACTGACGACGTCCGCACCATTCCCGCCATAGGCTCGTGGCATGAACACCGGAAGCGCCGGAACCGTCGCCCTCGCCGTCGTGCCGGACCCCCGGGTCGGGACGACCTTGTGGGAGATGTACGAACTCGCCATCGCCGCCACGGTCTTCGGCATCCCGCACCCCGACCTCGCCGACCCCTGGTACGAGCTGCGGCTGTGCGGGGACGGCGACCCGGGCGGCGTCCTGTCGCTCCGTACGACCCACGGCCTCGACGGGCTCGTGGACGCGGACACCGTCATCGTGCCGTCCGTGCCCGACGCGGTCGTGGAGGACGGCGAGGAGGTCCCGGCCCGGCTGGTGGAGGCGCTGCGCGCGGCGGCCGCCTCCGGCGCCCGGATGGTCTCGCTGTGCACCGGCGCCTTCGCCCTCGCCGCCGCCGGTCTGCTCGACGGCCGCCGGGCCACCGCCCACTGGCAGCACACCGCGCAGCTCGCGGCCCGCCATCCGGACGTCGTCGTCGACGACTCGGTGCTCTACACGGACGAGGGATCCGTGCTGACCAGCGCGGGGGCCACCGCCGCGCTCGACCTTTGTCTGCACCTCGTCCGCAAGGACCTCGGGGCGACGGTCGCCGGACAGCTGGCCCGCAGGCTGGTCGTGCCCGCGCACCGCGCGGGCGGACAGGCCCAGTTCATCGAGGCGCCGGTACCGCCCCGCGACGACGACGGGCTCGGGGACGTGCTCCAGTGGGCGGCCGAGCGGCTCGCCGAGCCGCTGACCGTCGAGGACCTGGCGCGGCGGGCCCGGATGAGCCCGCGCACCTTCCACCGCAGGCTCCAGGAGACCTGCGGCACCACGCCCTTGCAGTGGCTGCTGCAGCAGCGCGTGGCCCGCGCCCAGACGCTCCTGGAGTCGACCGACCTGCCCGTGGAACAGATCGGCGGTCGCAGCGGCCTGGGCACGGCGGCGAACCTGCGCCGTCACTTCCTGCGGACGGTCGGGGTCTCGCCGAGTGACTACCGCCGGGCGTTCAGGCCTTCGGGGCCACCTTCGAGAGACCGTTGATGATGCGGTCCATCGCGTCGCCGCCCGTCGGGTCGGTGAGGTTGGCCAGCATCTTCAGCGTGAACTTCATCAGGACCGGGTGGGTCAGGCCCCGCTGCGTGGCGATCTTCATGATCTTCGGGTTGCCGATGATCTTCACGAACGCCCGGCCGAGGGTGTAGTACCCGCCGTACGTCTCCTTGAGGATCTTCGGGTAGTTGTGCAGCGCCAGCTCGCGCTGGGCCGGAGTCGCCCGCGCGTGCGCCTGGACGATGACGTCCGCAGCGATCTGGCCGGACTCCATCGCGTACGCGATGCCCTCGCCGTTGAACGGGTTGACCAGGCCGCCGGCGTCGCCGACGAGCAGCAGGCCCTTGGTGTAGTGCGGCTGCCGGTTGAAGGCCATCGGCAGGGCGGCGCCGCGGATCGGCGTCGTCATGTTCTCCGGGGTGAACCCCCAGTCCTCCGGCATGGAGGCGCACCACGCCTTGAGGACCTCGCGCCAGTCCAGCTCCTTGAAGGCGGAGGAGGAGTTCAGGATGCCGAGGCCGACGTTGGACGTGCCGTCGCCCATGCCGAAGATCCAGCCGTATCCGGGCAGCAGACGGTCCTGGGGGCCGCGCCGGTCCCAGAGCTCCAGCCAGGACTCCAGGTAGTCGTCGTCGTGGCGGGGGCTGGTGAAGTACGTCCGCACGGCCACGCCCATCGGCCGGTCCTCGCGCCGGTGCAGGCCCATGGCGAGCGACAGGCGGGTGGAGTTGCCGTCGGCGGCCACGACGAGCGGCGCGTGGAAGGTGACCTCGCGCTTCTCCTCGCCGAGCTTGGCGGTCACGCCCGTGATCCGGCCGGTCCGCTCGTCCACGACCGGGGCGCCGACGTTGCACCGCTCGTACAGCCGCGCGCCGGCCTTCTGCGCCTGCCGGGCGAGCTGCTCGTCGAAGTCGTCGCGCTTGCGGACGAGTCCGTAGTCCGGGTACGAGGCGAGATCCGGCCAGTCGAGCTGGAGCCGGGAGCCGCCGCCGATGATCCGCAGACCCTTGTTGCGCAGCCAGCCGGCCTCTTCCGAGATGTCGATGCCCATGGCGACGAGCTGCTTGGTGGCGCGGGGGGTCAGCCCGTCACCGCACACCTTCTCGCGCGGGAAGGCGGTCTTCTCCAGGAGCAGGACGTCGAGGCCGGCCTTGGCCAGGTAGTACGCGGTCGTGGAACCGGCCGGGCCTGCCCCGACGACGATCACATCTGCGCTGTGCTCGGAGAGGGGCTCGGTCACGGCGGGGTCTCCCGAAGGGTCGAGGGAAGGTCGGTTGCAGTCTATTGCGGGGTGTTACGGCTTGAAGCCCCGGTGCATGGCCACGATGCCGCCCGAGAGGTTCCGCCAGGCGACCTTCGACCAACCGGACTTCCGCAGGAGCCCCGCGAGGGTCGGCTGGTCCGGCCAGGACTGGATGGACTCGGCGAGGTACACGTACGCGTCGGGGTTGGAGGACACCGCGCGGGCCACCGGCGGCAGCGCGCGCATCAGGTACTCCTCGTACACCGTGCGGAAGGGCGCCCAGGTCGGGTGCGAGAACTCGCAGATCACGACCCGGCCGCCCGGCTTCGTCACCCGGTACAGCTCGCGGAGGGCCGCCTCCGTGTCCTGGATGTTGCGCAGTCCGAAGGAGATCGTCACCGCGTCGAAGACGTCGTCGCGGAAGGGGAGCCGCGTGCCGTCGCCGGCCGTCAGCGGCAGCCAGCCGTGCCGCTTCTTGCCCTCCCGGAGCATGCCGAGCGAGAAGTCGCAGGGCACGACGAAGGCGCCGGTCGCGGCGAACGGAAGCGACGACGTGCCGGTCCCGGCGGCCAGGTCGAGGATCCTCTGCGCGGGCCGGGCGTCGACCGCCTTGGCGACCTCCTTGCGCCAGCGCCGGTCCTGGCCGAGCGAGAGCACGTCGTTGGTCAGGTCGTAGTTCGCCGCCACGTCGTCGAACATCGAGGCGACTTCGTGCGGCTGCTTGTCCAGGGAGGCTCGGGTCACGTTCCCATTCAAGCAGCCCGCCCCCGGCCCTCACGCGGTGGCCCGCGGGGGCTTCGCGGGGACGTCCCTCAGCGGCGCCGGAAGACGAGCCGGCCGTCGAGGACGGTGGCGACGCAGGTGGCCGCGCCCCGGCGGGCGAGCTCCGGCTCGGACGGGACGTCGAAGACGGCGAACCGCGCCGGGCCGCCCTCGCGCGGCGGGTGCAGGTGGACCGGTGGGCCGCCCGTCGCGTACGGGTCGAGGGACGGAACGCCGTCGGGCCTCGCGGCCCGCCCCGCCAGGATCAGCCCCGAGCGGCGGGCCGCGTCGACGACGGACGGCCGGGACAGCGCTCCCGCGACGGCCACCGTCCCGTGCGCCAGCATCCGCTGGAGGCCGCGCCGGGCGCTGGCGCCCCAGCGGGCCTCGTCCATCTCCAGCCGGTCGAGCGCCGCGCCGGTGAGGGGCTCGGTGCCGAGCTGGGCGGCCTCCCGCGGGTCCGGGTGGTAGGTCTGCTCCAGGAGCTCCGGGCCGTAGGGGTTGAGCAGCGGCGGGGTGAGGACGCCAGGCCAGCGGCGCAGCCGCGCCGACGGGTACGCGGCGGCCAGCTCGTCGAGGCCGCCCACGGCCAGCAGGGACCGCCCCTCGACCACGACCGTGACCTGCGGCGACGCCTCGGCCGTGTGGATCGTCGGCACGGACGCGTCAGTTGGCGTCGAGGAGCTTCAGCTCCGGGTGCGCCGTGCCGCCCTCGATCGCGATGGACGAGATGTGCGAGACGACCCGCTCGTCGACCGGGTCGTTCGCCGGGTCGTCGTGGACGACGAGGTGTTCGTACGTCGTCGCTCGCTGCGCCGGGACCCGGCCCGCCTTGCGGATCAGGTCGATGATCTCCATGCGGTTGGAGCGGTGCTTGGCACCGGCCGAGGAGACGACGTTCTCCTCCAGCATGATCGAGCCCAGGTCGTCCGCGCCGTAGTGCAGCGACAGCTGGCCCGCCTCCTTGCCGACCGTCAGCCAGGAGCCCTGGATGTGGGCGACGTTGTCCATGAAGAGCCGCGCGATCGCGATCATCCGCAGGTACTCGAAGATCGTCGCCTGGGTGCGGCCCTTGAGGTGGTTGTTCTCGGGCTGGTACGTGTACGGGATGAAGGCCCGGAAGCCGCCCGTCCGGTCCTGCACGTCCCGGATCATCCGCAGGTGCTCGATCCGCTCGGCGTTCGTCTCGCCGGTGCCCATCAGCATCGTGGAGGTGGACTCCACGCCGAGGCCGTGGGCGATCTCCATGATCTCCAGCCACCGCTCGCCGCTCTCCTTGAGCGGGGCGATCGCCTTGCGGGGCCGGGCCGGGAGCAGTTCGGCGCCCGCGCCGGCGAAGGAGTCGAGACCGGCGGCGTGGATGCGCTGGACGGCCTCCTCCACCGAGACCTTGGAGATGCGGGCCATGTGCTCGACCTCGGACGCGCCGAGGGAGTGGATGACCAGCTGCGGGAACGCCTTCTTGATGGCGGAGAAGTGCTCCTCGTAGTACTCGACGCCGTAGTCCGGGTGGTGCCCGCCCTGGAACATGATCTGGGTGCCGCCGAGTTCGACGGTCTCCGCGCAGCGCCGCAGGATGTCGTCGAGGTCGCGGGTCCAGCCCTTCGCCTTGTCCTTCGGCGCGGCGTAGAAGGCACAGAACTTGCACGCCGTGACGCACACGTTCGTGTAGTTGATGTTCCGCTCGATGATGTACGTCGCGATGTGCTCCGTGCCGGCGTACCGGCGGCGGCGCACCGCGTCGGCGGCCGAGCCGAGCGCGTGCAGCGGCGCGGAGCGGTACAGGTCGAGCGCCTCTTCGGGGGTGATCCGGCCACCCTCTGCGGCGCGGTCGAGGACGGACTGAAGGTCGGCCTTCTCGGTCACCGGGTGGTCCCTTTCGGAGGGTGCGATCTGACGACGTCGCGCCGTGGCGCCTCGGTCGCGTGGGTGCTGGGAGGCGGGGCGGGCGGACCGAACCAGCCTACGCCAGCGTCTCTCAGCGCTTGTGCAGGGTGCCGGTCGGGCGGCCCGCCGCCTCCTCGTCGGAGCGGTAGGCGAGGGTGCCGTCGGCGCCGAGGGTCAGGGTGAACGTCGAGGTGCCGCCGGTGCACAGGCCCGCGGTGCCGGGGCGGTCCGGGTCGGTGCGGTCGGCGACGCGCAGCTCGGTGCCGGAGGCGGAGGTGAGCCGCCCGATGCCGTGGCACCGCACGGTGGTCCCGAGGACGCTGATGACGTGGCTGGTGCGGACGACGTCCTCGCCGGTCCGGCCCTGGGTGACGACGGCGGTGAAGTCGCCGTGCGGGGAGCCGTTGCGCTCGGTGGTGGGGCCGGTCCAGGTCCCGAGGAAGGCGGCGGGCACGGAGCCGCCGGGCGGCGCGGTGGCGGCCGGCGGCGTGGACGGGGTCGTGCCCGTCCCGTCGGCGCCGGCGTCGCGGTCGCCGCCCGGCATCAGGTCGAGGAGGTGGCCGGCCCCGAGGGTCACGGCGGCGAGTGCCGCGGTGACGGTGAGGGCGAGGGTGCAGCCGACGCGGCGGCCGGCGAGGGAGAGCGAGAGCTTCCGCACGCCGGCCGGCCCGGCTCCCGCGGTGCCGTCGGGCGCGGGGGTACGGGGGCGGGGCACGCCGGTCACCGTGTCGGGGCCGGAAACGGAGGCGCCGGGGTGGGACGGGGCACCGCCAGGGCCGGAAACGGAGGCGCCGGGGTGGGGCCAGAGGGCGTGGGGCGGTTCCACCGGCGGGCCGAAGGCGCCGGCGGGGGTCACCGAGGGCGCGGTGAAGGGGACGGGTCCCGACGCGTGCGGGTCGGACGGGCCGTCCGTGTCCGCGTCGAAAGGGACGGGCCCCGGGGCGTGCGGGGCCCGGGCCCCCTCCGCAGCCGTACCCGCCGCTGCCGTGCCCGCGTCGAGTTCCAGGAGGCGGACCGCCGTGCGGCTCACCTCCTCGACCAGAGGGCCGGGGAGCCAGCCGGCCGCCACCAGGCCGGCCGGCCCGGCCGGGGCGAGCCGGGCCGCGACGGCGCCCGGGGCGGGGCGGGACTCCGGGTCCTTGGCGAGGCAGCCGGCCACCAGCTCCCGCAGCTCTCCGGAGAGCGCGCCCAGTTCGGGTTCCTCGTGGACGACCTTGTAGAGCAGGGTCGCCGAGGAGTCGCCGGGGAAGGGCGGGGCGCCGGCCGCCGCGTAGGCGAGGACCGCCCCGAGCGAGAAGACGTCGGAGGCGCCGGTCGTCCCCTGGCCGAGGATCTGCTCGGGCGCCATGTAGCCCGGCGAGCCGATGGAGACGCCCGTCGCGGTGAGCGAGGCCGTGCCGTCCGAGGCGCGGGCGATGCCGAAGTCGATGAGCCGGGGCCCGTCGAGGGTGAGGAGGACGTTGGACGGCTTCACGTCGCGGTGGACGAGCCGCAGCGCGTGCACGCCCGCCAGCGCCTCGGCGAGGCCGGCGCCCAGGGTCCGTACCGTGTGCTCCGGCAGCGGGCCGAGGGTCTCGACGGCCCGGGCGAGCGTCGGCCCGGCGACGTATCCGGTCGCCACCCAGGGCACCGGGGCCTCCGCGTCGGCGTCGAGGACCGGGGCGGTCCACCGTCCGCCCACCAGCCGGGCCGCCTCCACCTCGCGCCGGAACCGGGCCCGGAACTGCTCGTCGAGCGCGAAGTGCGGGTGCACGATCTTCACGGCGACGGTCCTGCCGCCTTCGTTGCGGGCGAGATAGACGCGCCCCATACCGCCGGAACCGAGCCTTCCGAGGATGCGGTAGCCGCCGATGGTCCTCGGTTCCCCTGCTTCGAGCGGCTGCATGTCTCCCCTTCTAGCAGCGCGAAGGCCCCGGTGGGCCGGATCACGGCGATTCGAGACGGTATCGAGCCAACCGAACACCCCTCCCGCCCCTCCTCCCTTGCGACATCACCGTCGTGTCGACACGCACCGGAGCCGCACCATGAACCGTCAGCCGACGCGTCCGCCGAAGCGCCTGCCCAGGATCGCCGCCGCCGCCCTCGCCCTCGGCTGCGCGGCCGTTCTGGTCACCGGCTGTTCCGACGAGGGCGACCCGGTCAGCTTCGACACCCCCCGGTCGACGGCGCAGGCGCGTACCCCGGACCACCCCGCGAAGGCGCAGGGAAAACCCCGGCCGAAGGGCCCCGAGACGGTTCTGCCCACCGGCCCGAAGGCGAGCTTCACCACCGCCAACACCCTGGAGGACGGCACCAGGATCGGGGTCACCACCCTGCGGGGCGGGAAGTCCGGTTTCACGGGCAAGGTGTGGGTGTGGGCCCCGAAGCAGTATTTCGACCCGGCCTACGCGGACAGCGGCTTCCCGGTGCTCGTGGCCCTGCCGGGAGGGAACGGCTATCCGACGAATTACTGGATGGGGACGGACCTCAAACTCCAGTCGAGCATCAGCACGTGGTCGCGGACCGGAAAGAGCCTTCCGTTCATCGTCGTGATGCCGGTCCTCAACCCGGACGACGCCTACTACTACGACGGCAGCGATATTCCGGGGCAGCCCCGAATGGGCACCTGGCTGACCGAGGACGTGCCGGATTTCGTCCGCGCCAATTTCCGCACCTTCGCGTCCCGGGACGGCTGGGCGTTCATGGGCTCGTCGTCGGGCGGGTTCGTCGGGCTGAAATCCGTCCTCCAGCACCCGGACAAGTTCAAGGCCGTGATCGCGTCCGGTCCCGACACCGTCCCGGACTCTCCGCTGTGGGCCGGCCACGAGGCCGAGCGGCAGGCGAACAATCCGGAAAGGCTCGCCAAGGCGCTCGGCGCGAAGCCGGACACCCGGGCGAACGAGGTGTATCTGGCGTTCCAGATCGGCACCGAGGAATCCGGCATGGCCCGGATCAAGGCGTTCATGAAGAACTACACCAAGGGACCGGTGAAGACCCGCCTCCAGGTCATCCAGGGAGGCGGGCACAACGCCAAGAGCTATGTGCGCGGCATGGGGGACGGCTCGATCGCCTGGATCAGCCGGCACATGCAGGGACCCGTCCCCGCTCCGTAGCGGAAGGGGGCCGGGGCCGACCGCGGGAAGCGCCCGGGGGTCCGCCGCGGGAAGCGCCCGGGGCCCATGGAGGAAGGTGACCCGGGGGTCTGCCGCGAAAGCGACCGGGGAGCCTGCGGCGGGCCGGGCGGGATCAGCGGGCGCCGAGCAGCTCCACCCGGACGTCGGCGGGGAAGCCGGTGGTCGGGCCGGTCCTGCGGGCGAACTCGCGGACGCCCGCCAGCTGCTCAGGACCAAACCGGAAGTCCAGTGTCCGGAAGTACCGCTCCAGCAGCGCCGCGTCGAAGGACTCCCAGCGTGCGGCCTGCTCGGCCACCTTCGCGACCTCCACCAGGGAGAGATCGCGCGAGGCAAGGAACGCCTCGTGCACCTCGCGGACCGTCTCCGGCTCCCGGGCGAGGAAGTCCTTGCGCGCCGCCCACACCGCGAAGACGAACGGCAGCTCCGTCCACTCCTTCCACATCAGCCCCAGGTCGTGGACCTGGAGGCCCAGGCGCGGAGCGTCGTGCAGCGAGGCCCGCAGCGCGGCGTCGCCGATCAGGACGGCGGCGTCCGCCTCCTGCATCATCAGCCCGAGATCGGGCGGGCACGTGTAGTACTCCGGCCGGACGCCGTACCGCTCGGCGAGCAGCAGCTGCGCCAGGCGCACGGAGGTGCGGGAGGTGGAACCGAGCGCGACCCGCGCTCCGTCCAGCCGCTCCAGCGGGAGCTGGGAGACGATCACGCAGGACATCACGGGGCCGTCGCAGCCCACGGCGATGTCCGGCAGGGCGACGAGGTCGTCGGCGTTGCGGAGGTACTCGACGAGCGTGATCGGCCCGATGTCGAGATCGCCGCGCACCAGACGCTCGCTGAGCTTCTCCGGAGTGTCCTTCGTGAGCTCCAGGTCGAGGAGCGTTCCGGTGCGTGCCAGGCCCCAGTAGAGGGGCAGACAGTTCAGGAACTGGATGTGCCCGACGCGAGGCCGGCTGCGCTGGTGGTCATCGGTTGCTTTGTCCACAACGCGAGGCTAGACCCGTCTCGTACGGTGGACATCGCCGGGGGCCCGGCGGCGGCGCGCCCACCCATCGGCGGTGTGATTCAAACCTGCGGGTGACGTGATCTTTCCCTCTAGTGCGCACCGCACCCTGCGTGCTACGCTCGTCGCAAGTTGCAGTTTGGTTTCCCTTGCAGTACAGAGCCTGCGGAGCATGTGACCCGCAGGCTTTTGTAGTTTTCAGACTTCTTTGCAGGTTCTGGAGCAGGGCAACCCTTTGGCCCAAGGAGGGCTTATGGCTACCGGAACCGTCAAGTGGTTCAACGCTGAAAAGGGCTTCGGCTTCATCGCCCAGGACGGCGGCGGCCCGGATGTCTTCGTCCACTACTCCGCGATCAACGCGTCTGGTTTCCGCTCCCTCGAGGAGAACCAGCTCGTGAACTTCGACGTCACGCAGGGTCCGAAGGGCCCGCAGGCGGAGAACGTCACCCCGGCCTAAGTTGCCCGGGTCGGCGATCGCGCACGGCTAGAGAAGTACCCAAGGAGCCCTGCTCCGTGTCTTCGGGCACGAAGCGGGGCTCCTGCCTTTTCTCCCGCCCCTCCCCCGTCGCCCCGCCGGCTTCGTACGCTGGAGCCATGACCGAACGCAAACCCCCCGGCGTCAGCTTCGAGTCATTCGTGGACAAGCAGATCCGCGAGGCCGCGGAGCGGGGCGAGTTCCAGCGTCTGGCCGGCTTCGGACGGCCGCTGGACGACGACCGCGCGCCGTACGACGAGCTGTGGTGGATCAAGGGCAAGCTGCATCGCGAGGGCGGCTCCGTCCTCCCGCCCTCGCTCGCCCTGCGGAAGGAGGCCGAGGACGCGGTGGAGGCCGTCGGCCGGGCCGTCTCCGAGTCCCAGGTCCGCCGGATCCTCCACGAGATCAACAAGAAGATCGCCGAGGCGCTGAAGCGTCCCCCGGCGGGTCCTCCCCTGAACCTGAAGCCGTTCGACGTCGACGCGGTGATCGAGGAGTGGCGGGAGGGACGGCCGGACGGGGCGGCTCCGAAGAGCGCCTGACCGGCACGGCGCCCCCCTCCCCCGCCCAGGTGAAACTCGCCCGCCCCGACGCCGTCCCCGGCCGTTCGGCACGGGAGCGGTGCCTCTTCGGTGGCCCACTGGGAAGAGAACACAGCGGCGGCCCGGCCGGGCCGCGCGCGCCCACCGCGGAGGAGTGACCCAGATGAAGAGTGCGGACCTGCTGCTGGACCTGTTCGAGCGGGTGGGGGAAGCCGTGCACGGGGCCGTCGAGGGGCTGTCGGAGGAGGAGCTCGCGACCCGGATCGACGAGGACGCGAACTCCATCGCCTGGCTCGTCTGGCACCTGACCCGCATCCAGGACGACCACATCGCCGGCGTCTTCGACACCGAGCAGGTGTGGACCGAGGACGACTGGCAGTCCCGCTTCGGCCTCCCCTTCGGCAAGAACGCGACCGGCTACGGCCACTCCAGCAAGCAGGTCGGCCAGGTCCGCGCCTCGGCGGACCTGCTGCTCGGCTACTACGACGCCGTGCACGCGCGCACCCTGGAGCACGTCCGGTCCGTGTCCGACGCCGACCTCGACCGCGTCGTGGACGACTCCTGGGACCCGCCGGTCACCCTGGGCGTCCGCCTGGTCAGCGTGGTCGCGGAGGACAACCAGCACGCCGGTCAGGCGGCGTACGTACGGGGCGTGGTGGAGCGCCGGCCCACGTGAGCGGCTCCGCGCCGGTCACGGCGGGCTCCCGCCGCCCCGGCCGGCGAGGGCGACGACGGCCCAGACCGTCTTGCCGACGCAGCGGCTCCTGACATCCCACGCTCCGGCCGGGGCCGAGACCAGCAGCAGCCCGTAGCCCCCTTCGTCCGGTTCGGAGACGGGCTCGGGCTCCCGCTCGGCACGGGCGTCGGACACCTCGACGCGCACGTGGTCCCCGGCGAGGACGAGCCGCACCTCGAAGTCGCGGCCGGGCACGCGGCCATGGGTGACGGCGTTCTCGGCCGTCGAGCGGGGCGTACGGACGCCCCGGCCCGACTTCCTGCTCCGGGCGGACCAGGCGCTGGGCGCGCGGGGCGTTCCATCGCCCCCTCCGCCTGGGCGGCGTTCGTGGTCGTCGCCTATGCCGTTTGACCGCCGACTTCGTGAGGCCCTCCGCTCCGGCGGAACACCGGCACCGTGCACTCCCCCTCCGCCCGGAAGCCGAGCTCCAGCTCCATGCCGATGCCGAGGTCGGCCTCCGGGACGTCCACGATCTCCGTCATCATGCGGGGGCCCTCGGCGAGATCCACCACCGCGGCGACGTACGGGACCCGTTCGCCGAACGGCGGGAGGTCGTTCCGGTGGACGACCGACCAGGTGTAGAGCGTGGCCCGGCCGCTCGCGGGCTCCCACTCCACGTCCTCGCTCCAGCAGTGCGGGCAGAACTCGCGCGGGTAGTGGTGGGCCCGGCCGCAGGAGGCGCACCGGCGCAGCAGGAGGCGCCCGCCGGCGGCAGCCTCCCAGTAGGCACGGGTGAAGGGGTCGGGTTCCGGGGTGGCGGCGGTCATCGGAAGAGTCCGATCGCGTGGTCGAGGGAGAAGGTCTGCCATGACACGGCGAAGAGGGCGACCAGGGAGATCAGCGCCATCATCGCGTTCTGTCCCTGCTCGGCCCAGTCGTGGATCATCAGGACCAGGTAGAGGAGGTTCAGGAGCAGGCCGCCCGCCAGGGCGACGGGTGTCAGGAATCCGAGGACGAGACCGAGGCCGACGGCGAGTTCGGCGTAGACGACGACGTACGCCATGACCTTCGGACGCGGGGCGACGATCCGGTCGAAGCCCGTGCGCACGGCGCGCCAGCGGTGCTCGGCCGCGACGTCCGCGGCCCAGGCGATGCCCGTGCCGCGCTCGAACCACGCCTTCCTGTCCTTGTGGCGCCAGCTCTCCAGCCACCACAGGCCGAGGCCGATCCGGAGGACGGCGAGCCATTCCGCGCCGGTGAGCCAGATGGTCTGCATCGCTTCCGGACCCCTCCCGAACGGTCGACCTGACGGCACGTCAGTTCAGCGGACTTCACACCGTCCGCGCAAGCCCCTTGCACGCGTGACCGTTTCGCAACCGAACCCCCTCTTGACCGAGACCCAACAAGTGAGCACGTCATTACGCTCAGCGTTCATGGACCACACCCCCCACGACCGCTCGACCGGCCACCCCGTCTACGTCATCGGCGGCGGCCCCGGCGGGCTCGCCGTCGCCGCCACCCTGCGCGAGCAGGGCGTACGGGCCGTCGTCCTGGAGAAGTCCGACGCCGTCGGCGCCTCCTGGCGCTCCCACTACGACCGGCTGCGGCTGCACACCACCCGCCGGCTCTCCGCGCTGCCCGGACTCCCCATACCCCGCTCCTTCGGGCGGTGGGTCGCCCGCGCGGACGTGGTGCGCTACCTGGAGAAGTACGCCGACGTCCACGCCCTGGAGATCGTGACGGGCGTCGAGGTCTTCCGGGTCGAGCGCGCCGAGGACGGCGAGAGCTGGCTCCTGCACGCGACCGGCGGGCGCCGGCTGACCGGCAGCGCGGTGGTCGTGGCGACCGGCTACAACCACACCCCGCGCCTGCCCGACCGGCCGGGCCTCGACGCCTACACGGGCGACCTCGCGCACGCGAGCGCGTACCGGGACCCGGCCCCCTACGCCGGGCGGGACGTGCTCGTCATCGGCGCGGGGAACACCGGCGCCGAGATCGCGGCCGACCTCGCCGAGGGGGGCGCGGCGCGGGTGCGGCTCGCGGTGCGCACGGTGCCGCACATCGTGCGCCGCTCCACGGCCGGCTGGCCGGCGCAGCGGACGGGCATCCTGGTGCGGCGGCTGCCCGTGGGCCTGGTGGACCGGATGGGCGCCGTGATGTGCCGGATCTCCGTGCCCGACCTGTCGGAGCGCGGCCTTCCGCGTCCCGACACGGGCCTGTACTCCCGGGTCCGCGAGGGGGCGGTCCCGGTGCAGGACGTCGGCCTCATCGACGCCGTGCGGACCGGGAAGGTGGAGATCGTCGGTGCGGTCGAGTCCTTCGACGGCGACGGGGTCGTCCTCGCGGACGGTTCCCGGATCACCCCGGACGCCGTCATCGCCGCGACCGGCTACCGCCGGGGCCTGGAACCCCTCGTCGGGCACCTGGGGGTCCTCGACGAGCGGGGACGGCCCGTGGTGCACGGGGCGCGGACGCCGCGCGAGGCGCCCGGTCTGTACTTCACGGGCTACACGAACCCGATCAGCGGGATGTTCCGGGAGATGGCGATCGACGCCAGGAAGATCGCCCGCCGGATCGCCAAGGCGGCGGCGCGGTAGACCGCGGCCCGGCGGGGCGGCGGCGCGGTGGAGGGCAGCCCGGAGGGGCGGCGCGGTGGACCGAGGCCCGGGGGCGGCGCCTGGTCGGACCGGCCCCGGGGGCAGTGGCCGTCGGCCGGACGCCCCCCCCGGCGCACGGCAGGCCGGGCGGGGCGGGCCGCAACCGCGGGGCCGCACCCCGGGGCCGCGGCGCGCTCCCGCGCCCCCGCGCCCGCCCCCCGCGCCCCCGCTCTCCCCCGGCGACCGCTCCCGCGACCCCGCGCTCGGCCCCCGACCGCCCCCGCCCGGGCCCCCCGCGACCGCCCCACGGGTTCCCTCGCCGCCCCCGCCCGGCCCCCCGCGTCCGCTCCTTCACGTGCTCTTCGGTCACGAGTATTCCTGACAGGCCGTCAGACTTGTAATCTGACTGTGCGTCAGGTCACGACGAGGGACGGGCGGAACGATGCTTGGATCGACACACGGCACCTTCACCACCGATCTCCGCGCCCGCGTGGTCGCCTGCGGGGAGCACGCCGGGACACCCGGCATCGCCGTCCACGGTGTCACCGCCGTGGAGGGCGACCGGGACGTCAGCGGGCGGCCGCTGCACGCCCCCGTCCCCGATCTCGACCGGTTCTTCCGGCCCCGGGCCGTCGCCGTCGTCGGGGCCTCCGACGCCGAGGGGCGGCCCCACACCGGGATCACCCGGCAGCTCATCGCCTGGGCGGAGAGGGTCGGAGCCGAGCTGGTGCCCGTGCACCCCACCCGCGCGTCGGTCTTCGGGATCCCCTGCGTGCCGTCCGTCGGCGCCCTCGCCGCGGCGCTCGCCGGACCCGTCGACCTCGCCGTGCTCCTCGTGGCCGACCCGCTTCCCGTGATCGAGGAGCTGGCGGAGGCGAAGGTGCGGTTCGCGGTCGCGTTCGCGTCCGGATTCGCCGAGACCGGGCGGGAGGGCGCCGACGCGCAGGAGCGGCTCGCCGAGGCCGTGCGGCGCTCGGGGATCCGGCTCCTCGGACCCAACACCAACCTCAACGCCTTCGAGCGCTTCCGCGAGGACCTCGACGGCCCGGCGATCGCGCTGATCACCCAGTCCGGGCACCAGGGCCGGCCGGTCCACACCCTCCAGGAGCTGGGGATACGGCTCTCCCACTGGGCGCCCACCGGCAACGAGGCCGATCTTGAGACCGCCGACTTCATCTCGTACTTCTCCCAGCTGCCCGAGGTCGGTGCCATCGCGTGCTACGTCGAGGGCCTCAAGGACGGGCGCGCCTTCCTGCTCGCCGCCGACCGGGCCGCGCGCCGGGGGGTGCCGGTCGTCGCGGTCAAGGTCGGGCGCACCGAGGCCGGAGCCCGCACGGCCGCCTCGCACACCGGCAAGCTGACCGGCGCGGACCGGGTCGTCGACGCCGCCATGCGCCAGTTCGGGGTCATCCGGGTCGACGGGCTGGACGAGCTCCAGGACACCGCGGCCCTCCTGGCCCGGGCCCGCAAGCCCGTCGCCGACGGGGTCGTCGTCTACTCCATCTCCGGCGGCACCGGGGCGCACTTCAGCGATCTGGCCACGGCCGCCGGGCTGCGGCTGCCGGCGCTGCCGGAGGCGAAGCAGGCCGAGCTGCACCAGTGGATACCGGACTACCTGAACGTGGCGAACCCGGTCGACAACGGCGGCCACCCGGTAGGCGACTGGCGAGGCCGGAAGATCATCGACGCGATCCTTGCGGACCCGTCGGTCGGCGTCCTGGTCTGTCCGATCACCGGGCCCTTCCCGCCGATGAGCGACCGGCTGGCGCAGGACCTGGTGGACGCGGCCGAGGCCACGGACAAGCTGGTGTGCGTGGTGTGGGGCTCGCCGGTGGGGACCGAGGCGGCCTACCGCGAGACCCTCCTCGGCTCGTCGCGCGTCGCCACCTTCCGTACGTTCGGCAACTGCATCGGAGCCGTGAAGGCGTATCTCGACCACCACCGCTTCACCACCGCCTACCGTTCTCCCTTCGACGAGGCCCCGCGCACCCCCTCTCCCTCCTTCCGCAAGGCTCAGGCGCTGATGCGGCCGGGCCGGCGGCTGAGCGAGCACGCGGCGAAGCAGCTGCTGCGGGCGTACGGGATCCGGGTGCCGCGCGAGCAGCTGGTGACCAGCGCGGCGGCGGCGGTCCGGGCCGCCGGCCAGGTCGGTTACCCGGTCGTGATGAAGGCGTCCGGCGCCCAGATCGCCCACAAGACGGAGCTGGGCCTCGTGAAGGTCGGGCTGACCTCGGCGAGCCAGGTCCGGGACGCTTACCGCGAGCTGACCGACATCGCCCGATACGAGGGCGTCGGCCTCGACGGCATCCTGGTGTGCCAGATGGTCGGGCGCGGGGTCGAGATGGTGGTGGGGATGACCCGGGACCCGCTGTTCGGGCCGACCGTCACGGTCGGTCTGGGCGGAGTGCTGGTCGAGGTGCTGCGGGACACGGCCGTGCGCGTGCCGCCGTTCGGGGAGCGGGAGGCGCGGGACATGCTCGGCGAGCTGCGCGGGCGGGCGCTGCTCGACGGGGTGCGGGGGGCGCCGGCGGGGGATGTGGACGCGCTGGTGGAGGTGGTGCTGCGGGTGCAGCGGATGGCGCTCGAACTCGACGGCGATCTCGCCGAGCTGGACATCAACCCGCTGATGGTGCTGCCGCGCGGGCAGGGCGCGGTGGCCCTGGACGCGCTCGCCGTGTGCCGGGAGGAGGCGTGACGCGGCGGGAGGAGGTACGGCACCGTGTGGCGCACGGCGTCTCGTGGATCACGCTCGACCGGCCCGAGGCGATGAACGCGGTCACCCCGGACCAGCGGGAGCGGATCATCGCGCTGCTCGGGGACGCCTCCGCCGACCCGGACGTCCGCGCGGTGGTGCTGACGGCGACCGGGCGGGGCTTCTGCGCGGGGGCGGACCTGCGCGGAGGGCCGGCCGCCGGGGAGCGCGTACCGGGAGACGTGGCGCGGCTGATCCGGCAGGGGGCGCAGCGGCTGATCGGGGCCGTGCTGGACTGCGAGAAGCCGGTGATCGCGGCGGTGAACGGGACGGCGGCGGGCATCGGGGCGCATCTGGCGTTCGCCTGCGATCTGGTGCTGGCGGCCGAGTCGGCGACGTTCGTCGAGGTGTTCGCGCGGCGGGGTCTGGTGCCGGACGGGGGCGGGGCGTATCTGCTGACCCGGCTGATCGGCCCGCAGCGGGCGAAGGAGCTGATGTTCTTCGGTGACGCGGTCGCGGCACACGAGGCGCGGAGCATCGGGCTGGTGAACCGGGTCGTCCCCGCGGAGGAGCTGGAGAAGACGGCGCGGGAGTGGGCGGAGCGGCTCGCCCAGGGCCCGACGCGGGCGCTGGCGCTGACCAAGCAGCTGGTGAACGCCTCCCTGGACGGCGACCGGGCGGCGGCCTTCGCCGCGGAGGCGGCCGCGCAGGAGATCAACATGACGACGCGGGACGCGAACGAAGGGGTGTCGAGCTTCGTGGAGCGGCGGCCGGCGCGGTACGAGGGCCGGTAGGCGGTCGCGGTCCGGCCGGGACGTCACCGCCACGGCCCTGCGGGTTACGTTGTCCCCTCAACGTCCTTTCCACGAGGGGAACATGATGAGCACGTTCGGAACGGGGCCGGTCAGCCGGCGAGGGCTCATACGGCTCGGCGGTGGCGCCGCCGCCGGTCTGGTTTTGGGGGGTGCCACGGCGGCGTCGGCGCAGGCGCGGCCGCCGCTGGGGGCCGTGACCGCGGAGGCCGGGGCCCTGGCCCTGCCCGCGTCGCCGGCGTTCGACCTCGGCGACGCCTCGGACGCCCTCTTCATGCACAAGCAGGCATGGTGTCCGACCGTGATGCAGTGCGCGGGGTACGACCACATCAACAAGCACTGGTACGTCGCCCAGGTCATGTACAACCCCGGCGACGGGGTGTCCTACGCGACCCGCAAGCGTGAGGGTGACATCGCCATCACCAAGCTCAGCGCGGACGGTTCGACGAAGCTGGGGCGGATGTACCTGCGCGGGTTCGGGCACGGCGCCCAGATCGGCATCGAGCCGACGGCGGCGGGCTCGGCGCCGTACATCTGGATCGAGTACGACTCGCAGCCGAACTCGGAGGACACCGGCTTCGGCACCAAGGTCTGCCGCATCAAGTACCTGGGCCCGGCCGCCGACCAGCCGCCGCGCAGCTTCCACTGGGACGACGCGGCCGACCGTACGGCGATGAACTTCAAGGACCGCACGCCCGACCCGCTCCAGCTGCCGGGCGCGGGCACCACACTGAGCGCGCCGCGGCCGGTGGTCGACATGCAGCACCGCCGCGTCCTCGTCCGCTTCAACCGCAACGGGCAGTTGCAGTGCGCGGTCTGGGACCTGGACACGGCGGTCGCCGCGCCGCTGGGAGCACCGCTGCACCACTTCGCGGATCTGCCCCGGCCCGTCTACGACGCGCAGGGGTTCTGCCTCTACGGCTCGTACCTCTACATGTACGAGGGCGAGGCGTACGCGGACGGCGGTCCGACGAACACGGCGGACGTGGGCACCACCCACATCACCCGGGTCGACCTGAACACCGGGGTCTCGGAGCGCGCTCTGACCCGGGCCCTGAAGAGCCTGGTCTTCCGGGAGCCCGAGGGCATCAACATCATGCTCGTCCCCGACGCGGCCCGGCCCGGCGCGTTCCTGCCCCGGCTGGCCTTCGGCTTCGCCTCGGGCGAGTCCGGCGACCGCCGGGTGAACATCGCCTTCAAGGACGCGTTGATCTGATCGCCGGCCCCGGGGGGTGTCCGCCGTGGCGTCCGCTCGGAGGGTGTCGCGACCCGGGCGGGACTTCACGGACACGCCCCCGGGGGCGCCTCGACCGGGGCGCGCCCGAGGGTTCCCATCTGACGACTCGTCAGTTTCAATGGGTCATGTGATGGGACACGCGGGGATGGCGGCCACCGCCGTCCGGTACCTCAGGTCGGCAGGGACACCCACGGCCGTCGGGCCCCACTCCGGGCGACGGCTCCGGGCGGTGCGGGACGACGAACGGCCGGCGGTCGATCCGGGCGAGTTCCGGCGCGTGCTGGGCCACTTCGCGAGCGGGGTCACGGTCGTGACGGCCCTCGGCCCCGAAGGGCCGGCGGGCTTCGCCTGCCAGTCCTTCGCCTCGCTGTCCCTGGACCCGCCGCTGGTCGCCTTCATGGTGGCCCGTACGTCGAGGACCTGGCCGCACATCGCCCGGGCCGGCGCCTTCTGCGTCAACATCCTCGGCGCGGACCAGGGCGAGCTGTGCCTGGGCTTCGCGAGGAGCGGCACGGACAAGTTCGCCGGCGTGGCCCACACCCCCGCGCCGGTCACGGGCTCCCCGCGCCTGGAGGGAGCCCCGGCCTGGATCGACTGCGCGATCGCCCAGGTCCACACCGGCGGGGATCACCTGATCGTGGTGGGCCGGGTGGAGGCGCTGGGGGCGGCGGGCGAGGGGATTCCACTGCTCTTCCACCGGGGGCGGTTCGGACGCTTCACTCCGTGACGGTGCCGTCCCACCGCCACCCCGGAGGACGCCGGTGCGGGCGCCTCACACCGCGGCGCCGAGCGTCGCCGCCGGCCTGCGGCGGATGACCAGGGCCATCAGGGCCGCCGCCGCGCAGAGGGCCCCGGAGGTGTACCAGACGACGTCGTACGAGCCGAAGAGGTCGCGGGCCGCACCGGCCGCGAAGGCTATCAGGGCCGCTCCGACCTGGTGGGACGCGAGGACCCAGCCGAAGACGATCGCGCTGTCCTCGCCGTAGTGCTCACGGCACAGGGCCATCGTCGGCGGGACCGTGGCGACCCAGTCCAGGCCGTAGAAGACGATGAAGAAGAGGATCGGCGGCTGGACCGCCGGGGCCAGCAGCAGGGGCAGGAAGAGCAGCGACACCCCGCGCAGCGCGTAGTACACCGCGAGCAGCCGCCGCGACTCGAAGCGGTCGGTGAACCAGCCCGACGCGATCGTGCCGACGACGTCGAAGACGCCGATGACGGCGAGCAGCGAGGCCGCCGCGACGATGGGCATGCCGTGGTCGTGGGCGGCGGGCACGAAATGCGTCCTGACCAGCCCGTTGGTAGTGGCCCCGCAGATCGCGAAGGTGCCGGCGAGGAGCCAGAACGGGCCGGTGCGGGCGGCCTTGAGGAGGACGGTCACGGCCCGGCGCGCCGCGCCCACGGCCGGAGCGGGCTTCTCGGCGTACACGCCGCCGTACGGCGCGAGGCCCACGTCCGCCGGGTGGTCGCGCAGCAGGAGCCAGACGAAGGGGACGACCGCCAGGGCGGAGAGGGCGACGGTCACGGAGGCGGGGCGCCAGCCGTGGTTCTCGACCAGCCAGGAGAGCAGCGGCAGGAAGACGAGCTGGCCCGAGGCGCCGGCCGCCGTCAGGACGCCGGTCACCAGACCGCGCCGGGCCACGAACCACCGGTTCGTCACCGTCGCCGCGAACGCCAGGGCCATCGAGCCGCTGCCCAGGCCGACCAGGACCCCCCAGAAGAGGACGAGCTGCCAGGCCGCCGTCATCCAGACCGTCAGCAGGGAGCCGACGGCGATCACGCTCAGCGCGACGGCGACGACCCGGCGGATGCCGAAACGGTCCATCAGGGCCGCGGCGAACGGCGCCGTCAGGCCGTACAGCGCGAGGTTCACCGACACCGCGAAGCCGATCGTGCCCCGCGACCAGCGGAACTGCTCGTGCAGCGGCTCGATCAGCAGTCCGGGCAGCGACGCGAAGGCCGCTGCGCCGATGATCGTGACGAAGGTGACGGCCGCGACGGACCAGGCACGGTGCACGCGCGGGGTACGGCGCGGGGCGGGCGGTGCGGGCGCCCCGGGCGGGGAGGTCTCGGTTGTCTGGGTCACGTCACCCAGCATCGTGACCCGCCGCTGCGCCCACCACTGGCCCGAATGACAGCTTTCGCAAAGATCGGGCCATCTCGCGGAGGCCGGCGTGCGAGGAACCGGCTCCATCCGGGCCGTCTCGCGGAAGGCCTCCGCCCGGCTACACCCGGGGCAAGCTCCGGATCGGCCGCACCACCAGCAACGCCCCCACCACGAGCACCGCGATCCCCGCCCCCGCCAGCAGGACCTCCTCCGTCCCCACCGCCTCCGCCACCGGTCCCGCGAGCGCCCGCCCGGCCGCCATCATCAGCAGCGATCCGGCCACGTCGTAGGCGTGCATGCGGTTCAGGGCGTCCTGCGGCACATGCGTCTGGACCGAGGTCGACCACATCACCAGCCAGAACGCGAAGGCCGCACCGCCCAGGAACTGCCCCACGCCGAGCACCTGCACCGACGCGCCCGAGCCGAGCAGGACGAGGTTCACGGGGAGGCCGAGCAGGGCCACCGCGCCCGCCGCCAGCGGCCGGCGCGGGCGCAGTCGCAGGGCGAGCAGACCGCCGGCCGCGCTCCCCGCGCCGTGGACCGCCATCAGCACGCCGTACGCCGCCGAGCCGTGGTCGCCGGTGACGAGGGTCGCGGTGAGCGGGACCATCGGCCCCGCGACCGTCAGTCCGTACACCGTCCAGATCGCGATGACCCCCCACAGCCAGCTGCGGGCCCGGAACTCCCGCCATCCGACGATCATCTCCGAGCCGAGCGAACCGCGCGCGGCCGTGTCCGCCGGGGCGGCCGGGATCCGCATGAGGAAGAGGCAGAGCGCGCTGACCGCGAAGGTCGAACCGTTGGCGGCGAAGGCCGCGCCCGCGCCGGAGAGCGCGACGAGAAGACCGGCGACGGCCGGGCCCGCCATGGTCATCAGGGACTCGACGACCCGCAGGACGGCGTTGGCACGCTGCACGTCCGGAGCGATGCGCGGGATCGTGGAGGCGACCCCCGGCTGGAAGAGCGCCGCCCCGACCCCGCTGACGGCCGAGAGCGCGTAGACGCTCCACAGCGGAGGGCTGCCGGAGACGAAGGAGACGGCGAGGACGGCCGCGCCCGGCAGCCTCACCAGATCCGCGAGGATCATCATCCGGCGGGCGGTGAAGCGGTCCGCGAGCACGCCGCCGACGACGACGAAGAGCGCGAAGGGGCCGATCCAGGCGCCGAGGGCGTAGCCGACGGAGGAACCGGAGTGCCCGGCGCCGAGCAGTCCGGCCGCGAGGGCGACGGGCACCATGCCCTCGCCGAAGACGGCGGCGGCCCGGGCCACGAAGAAGAGGCGGAAGTTACGGTTCCAGAGGGCCGGTGCCCCGGTCGGTACGGGAATGGCGTCCCGGACCGCAGACTTGTACGGGTAGTGCTCCGATTGCTTGTCCGTCACGGACCCGACTTCTAGCAGCAACTGGTCTGGACCACAAAGGGAATTCTTCGTGCCGCACCGCATCGCCGTCCTGGCCCTGCCCGGCCTGCTCCCCTTCGAGCTGGGCATACCGCACCGCATCTTCGGCCGCGCGAAGGACTCCGGGGGCCGGCCCCTCTACACGATCGTGACCTGTGCGCCGGTCGCCGGGCCGGTCCCGACGGACGCGGACTTCTCCGTGCACGTCGCGCACGGCCCCGAAGCGCTCGCGACGGCGGACACCGTCGTCGTCCCGGCCTCCTACGAACTGGGGCCCGTCTACGAGGAGGGCCGGCTCACCGACGAGCTGGCCGCCGCGCTCGCCCACATCCGGCCCGGCACGCGGCTGGTGTCCATCTGCACCGGCGGCTACGTCCTCGCCGCCGCCGGCTACCTCGACGGCCGGCCGGCCACCACGCACTGGGCGTCGGCCGCGCACTTCCAACGGCTGTTCCCGAGCGTACGGGTCGACGCCGACGTCCTCTTCGTCGACGACGGCGACGTGCTGACGTCGGCGGGTGTCGCCGCCGGGATCGACCTGTGCCTGCACATCGTGCGCCGCGACCACGGCACGGCCGTGGCCAACGAGGTCGCGCGCAGGACCGTCGTACCGCCCCATCGGGACGGCGGCCAGGCTCAGTACATCGAACGCCCGCTGCCCGCGCCGGGCACGGCGACGACGACGGGGGCCCGGGCCTGGGCCCTCGCGCACCTGCACGAGCCGATCCAGCTGCGCGACCTGGCGGCCCGTGAGTCGATGAGCGTCCGGACGTTCACCCGCCGCTTCCGGGAGGAGGTGGGTGTCAGCCCCGGGCAGTGGCTGACGCGCCAGCGGGTGGAGCACGCCCGGCACCTCCTGGAGTCCACCGACCTCCCGGTCGACCGGATCGCGCACAGCGCCGGCTTCGGCACCCCCCAGTCGCTGCGCTCCCACCTCCAGGCGGCCATCGGGGTGACGCCGACGGCCTACCGCCGCACCTTCCGCGCGGGCGCGCGGGACTGATCGGCCCGCGACCGGGGGCCGTACCGGACGGAGCCACGACCGGCGGCGGACCAGGCGGGCGGCCGGGCGGCCGGGCCCCCGGGACGGAGGCGCCCGACCGGTCACCGGAAGGTGAGCACCCCCCGGGCGACCCTCCCCTGCTCAGCGTCCTCGGCCGCCTTGGCGAAGTCCTCCACCGGGTACGTCTCGGTGACCAGCTCGTCGAGGAGGAGGCGGCCCCGGCGATACAGCTCGGCGTAGAGGGCGATGTCCTTCTGCGGCCGGGAGGAGCCGTAGCGGCAGCCGAGGATCGACTTGTCCAGGAACATCGCGGCGGGCGGGAAGCTCGCCTCCGCCGTGGGGGCCGTCATGCCGAGCAGGACCGCCTGGCCGTGCCGGTCGAGCAGGTCGATCGCCGCGCGCACGAGGCCGACGTGCCCGACGCACTCGAAGACGTGGTCGGCGCCGGTGGGAAGGACCTCCCGCACGCCGTCCGCCGAGGTCAGGAAGTGCGTGGCGCCGAAGCGGCGGGCCGTCTCCTCCTTCGCGGGGTTGGTGTCCACGGCGACCACGGTGAGCGCGCCCGCGATCCGGGCGCCCTGGAGGACGTTGAGCCCGATCCCCCCTGCGCCGATGACGACGACGCTCTCGCCGCGGCCGACCCTGGCCCGGTTGAGCACGGCACCGACGCCGGTGAGGACGCCGCAGCCCATGAGCGCCGCGGAGGTCAGGGGGATGTCGGAGGGGATCCGCACGGCCTGGACGGCCTTGACGACGGTCTTCTCGGCGAAGGAGGAGTTCGAGGCGAACTGGAAGAGCGGCCGCCCCGCGCGGGAGAAGGGCTGCCCGGGCCTGCCGATCGCCTTGCGGCACATGGTGGGCCGGCCGCGGTCACAGTCCGCGCAGGCCCCGCAGTTGGCGAGGGTGGAGAGGGCGACGTGATCGCCGGGGACGACATGGGTGACTCCGGGACCGACGGCCTCGACGACGCCGGCGCCCTCGTGGCCGAGGACGACGGGGGCGGGGAAGGGGATGGTGCCGTCGATGACGGACAGGTCGCTGTGGCAGAGCCCGGCGGCGGCGACGGCGACGAGCACCTCGCCGGGGCCCGGGGCCCGGACCTCCAGATCGTCGACGACCTCGGCCCGCGTGCCGTCGAACACGACCCCCCTCATGACGTCGGCTCCGTCCCGGCGTTGGGACGGCCGCCCCGCGCCGCCGCCCGGGCCATCTCCTCCAGGAGCGCCAGCATCGGCATGGGGTCCGTCCCCACCGTTCCCGGCAGGAAGTCGGCGATCCGCTCCGGCGTCCACGCCCCGCCCTCGGCGTAGCCGGCGCGCAGCTCCCTCGGCTGTGCCCAGACCGCGATCTTGGGACCGGCGATCGTGTAGACCTGGCCGGTGATGCCCTCCTGCCGGGCCCGGTCGGAGAGGAGGTAGACGACGAGGGCGGCCACGTCCTCCGGTTCGCCGATCTCCTTCAGCTCCATGGGGACGTTGGCCGACATCCGGGTGCGCGCGACGGGGGCGACCGCGTTGGCGGTGACCCCGTATTTGTGCAGGCCGAGCGCCGCGCTCCGTACGAGCGAGATGATCCCGCCCTTGGCCGCGGAGTAGTTGGCCTGGGCGACCGAGCCCTGGTGGTTGCCGCTGGTGAAGCCGATCAGCGTGCCGGCCCCCTGCTCGCGCATGACCGCGGAGGCGGCCCGGAAGACGGTGAAGGTGCCCTTCAGATGGGTGGCGACGACCGGGTCCCACTCCTCCTCCGACATGTTGAAGAGCATCCGCTCGCGCAGGATGCCGGCCAGGCAGACGACCCCGTCGACCCGCCCGTACTCCGCGAGCGCCACGTCCACGATCCGCTGCCCGCCGGCCATCGTGGAGATGTCGTCGGCGACCGCGACCGCCGCGCCGCCCGCCGCCTCGATCTCCTTGACGACACCGAGCGCGACCTCCGAGGCCGGCTCCCCGCCCCCGACGGAGACGCCGTAGTCGTTGACGACGACCCGCGCGCCCTCGGCCGCGCAGGCGAGGGCGACCGCACGGCCGATGCCCCGCCCCGCGCCCGTGACGGCGATGACCTTGCCTGCCAAGAAGTTCCCCACGCCCGGCCCCTTCCCGCTTTTTCTGACGGTCCGTTAGATTCGTTCGTCAGCTGAATTCTACGGTCCGTCAGATACCGGAGAACAAGACCCGCGGAGGTCCGGATGTCACTTCCCGACGAATTCCACGACATCGCCAAGCGCGTCAACAACTGGGGGCGTTGGGGACGGGACGACGAGGTGGGGACGCTCAACCTGATCACCGACGCGGTGGTGCGGGAGGCGGCTCTGGCCGTCCGCTCGGGGCGGCGGATACCGCTGGCCCTCGATCTGAAGCAGGACGGCGTGCAGACCGGCATGATCGCCGGCCGGGTCAATCCGCTGCACGTGATGGTCCAGGTCAACCAGGAGCTCTTCGGTCCGGGGACGGTCGCCACCAGCGACGACGCGGTGACCTTCGGGCTCCAGGCGGCCACCCACTGGGACGCGCTCACCCATGTCTCGCACTCGGGCAGGATCTACAACGGCCGCCCGGCCGCCTCCATCACGCCGCACGGCCGCTCGGAGTTCAGCGGGATCCACACGGCCCGGCACGTCGTCAGCCGGGGCGTCCTCCTCGACGTGGCCGCCGCGAAGGGGCTCGACCGGCTGCCCGGGGACCACGCCGTGTCTCCGGAGGACCTGGACGAGGCGGCGGAGTACGGCCGGGTGACGGTCCGGTCGGGGGACATCGTCCTCGTCCGGACGGGGCAGATGCGCTCGTACCTGGCCGGGGACAAGCACGGGTACGCCTTCCCGTCCCCGGGGCTCTCGATCCGTACGCCCGAGTGGTTCCACGCGCGCGAGGTCGCCGCCGTCGCCAACGACACGCTCACCTTCGAGATCTTCCCGCCGGAGATCGAGGACCTCTGGCTGCCCGTGCACGCGCTGGATCTCGTCGAGATGGGGATGCTCCAGGGCCAGAACTGGAATCTGGAAAGTCTGTCCACAGCCTGTGCACAGAGCGGGCGGTACGCCTTCCTGCTCTCCGCGATGCCCGAGCCCTTCGTGGGCGGCACGGGCACACCGGTGGCTCCGGTCGCGATCCTCTGACGACCCGGGGAGGAACGCCCGGGTACGACGCCACGGCGGGACGGCGCGGAGACGGCGGCGCGGGTACGACGTCGCGCGCAGGGGCCCGTCACGGCCGGGATGCGGTGGAACCACTCGCCTCGGGGCGAGCGCCCCACCGCGAGCCGTCAGTAGTGCGCCACGGAGACCGAGGCGGTCGGACCGGCGGGTGGCGTGACGGCCGGGGCGGCCGTGGGCGCCCCGCGGTCCACCTCGCACCAGATGCTCTTGCCGACGCCTTCGCGCTGCCAGCCCCACCGGTCGGCCAGGCCGTCCACCAGCTCCAGGCCGCGCCCGTTGGTGTCCTCGCCCTCGGCGTGGCGGGGGCGGGGCGGCCGGTCACTCCTGTCGGCGACCTCCACCCGCACCGTCCCGGCCTCCGGACAGCCCGCGCCGAACAGCATCCGGAGCACCGCCGGGCAGCCGGTGTGCACCACGGCGTTGGTCACGAGTTCGGAGATGAGCAGCACCAGCGTCTCCGCCAGCGGCTCGTCGTCCCCTATGCCCGATCCGGCGAGCCTCGAACGCGCCCATCGCCGGGCGCGTCCCACCTCGGCCGGGTCGGGCCCGACCTCCAACTGAACCTGGAGCACCTGCACCGCTCACACCATCCGAACCGGCGGACACATCGCCTCGCGCCTCACAGCAGCCATCGACGTCCTTACGGAACGTGAATCCCTTGTGAGACAGCATGGTTGACGTACAGTCACCGCAACAAGCGCTTCGGGCATATTCCAGCGCGAAGGAGTACGCATGGCCCATACTGTGCGACGCACGCTGCGGGTAGTCGAACAGGGGCGCGTACGGCGCCTCCATAGGGCGCGAGCGGCGGGCATTCCGGGCGCCGGAGCCGCCGCACGGGCAACACCGGGACGAACCGGGCACACAACCACTCGCATCCCACGGAGAGTACCGGAGCGGGGCCCCGACTCCGGGCCGTGACGGCCCGCTCGAAGGACACAACCCGATATCGACGCTCCGTGAGCGCGGAGCGTCACGACGGCGACAGGTGAGCCGCCTCCGCCTCCTCCGCGAGGGCCCTGGGCATCCACCGCTCGGCCCGGACCCAGGCCCGCTTCAGATGCAGATGCACCTCGGACTCCCAGGTGAAGCCCATCCCGCCGTGCACCTGGAGGCAGTCCCGGGCGCAGTCGACGGCCGCCTCGTCGGCGAGCAGCTTGGCCCCGGCGATCTCGACGGGGTCGCCGGTCACGGCGGCGGCGTAGACGGCGGCGCGGGCGACCTCAGTTCGTACGAGCATTCCGGCGCACAGGTGCTTGACGGCCTGGAAGCCCCCGATCGGCTGCCCGAACTGCTCCCTGGTCCCGGCGTGCGCGACGGCCGCCTCGGTGGTCCGCCCGGCGCTCCCCACCTGCTCGGCGGCGCTGAGGAGCGCGGCGGTCAGGCGCCGGCTCCCCGTCCGGCCGACCCCCTCCGCCGGGGTGCGGAGAGCGGGGACGGGCAGCCGGTGCAGGGGCGTCAGCGGGTCCACCGACCGGATCGGCACGGCGCCCGCCGCGTCGCCCACGACCACGTCGGCCTCGTCCAGCCACTCGACGAGGGGCCCGTCGGGCGCCGCCACCACGGCCTCCCCCTCCGCCGCTCCCTCCACCTCCCCCGCCGCCAGGTGCGTCGCGATCAGCGGCCCCGGGAGCAGCACCCGCCCGGCCTCCTCGAAGGCGATCACCGCCTCCGGAAGTCCGAGCCCCACGCCCCCCGCCGCCTCCGGCAGCCGCAGCGCGAAGAACCCCGCCGCGCCCAGCTCCCGCCACAGCCCGCGGTCCAGGGCCGCCGGGCCCGCGGCGGCCGCCCGGAGCGCGTCGCGGTCGAAGCGGCGCTCCAGAAGCTCCCGTACGCCCTTCCTGAGGGCCTGCTGGTCGTCCGTCAGCCGGAAGTCCACGTCCGCTCTCACCGCCCCTTCGGCAGGCCGAGGATGCGCTCGGCGACGATGTTGCGCTGGATCTGGGAGGTGCCGGCGGCGATCGTGTACGAGAGCGAGGACAGCCGGTCGCCGTTCCACTCGCGTCCCAGGTCGAGGGCGTCGGGGCCGAGGACGGCGGCGGCCGCGTCGTACAGGTCCTGGCGGGCGTGGGAGTACCGCAGCTTGAAGACGGACCCTCCGACGCCGGGCACGCCTCCGGTCGCCTCGGCCTCGCTGACGTTCCACTGGGTGAGCCGCCACAGGGCGCGGAACTCGGCCGCGAGCCTGCCGAGCCTCCGGCGGGTCGCCGGGTCGTCCCATGCGCCGTTGGCGCGCGCCTCGCGGGCGAGTTCGCCGAGGACGCGGCGGCAGGCGACGACCTCGCCGACGAAGGCGGTGCCGCGCTCGAAGGAGAGGGTCACCATCGTCACGCGCCAGCCGTCGTCCTCCTCGCCGATCCGGTGGGACACCGGGATCCGCACCTCGTCGAGGAACATCTCGGCGAACTCGGCGGACCCGGCGAGGGTGCGCAGCGGCCGGACGGTGATCCCGGGCGTGTCCATGGGCATCGCGAGCCAGCTGAGGCCCCGGTGCCTGCCCGCGCCCGGGCCGGCGGAGGTCCGCACCAGCAGCTCGCACCAGTCGGCGACCTCCGCGTGCGAGGTCCAGATCTTGGATCCGGAGACGACGTAGTGGTCGCCGTCCCGGACGGCCCGGGTCCGCAGGGAGGCCAGGTCGGAGCCCGCGTCGGGCTCGCTGAAGCCCTGGCACCACACCTCGTCGCCGCGCAGGACGGGCGGGAGCCAGCGCTCGCGCTGTTCCGGCGTGCCCTCGGCGGCGATCGTCGGTCCGGCGTGCAGCAGTCCGACGAAGTTGGCGCCGACGTAAGGGGCGCCGGCCCGCTCGGTCTCCTCCAGGAAGATCAGCCGCCGGGTGGGCGAGGCGTCCCAGTGGACGTCCGCGTACCCCGCCTCGTACAGCCTGCGCTGCCAGCCGCAGTCGTAGGCACGCCGGCCCGGCCAGTCCAGCGGGTCGGGCCTCGGCGGCAGGGCGGGCAGGGCGGCGGCGAGCCAGTCGCGCAGCCGGGCCCGGAACTCCTCCTCCTCGGCGGTGTACGTCAGGTCCATCAGACGAGGTCCAGGCCCAGCATCCGGATGGCGTTGCCGCGCATCAGCTTGTAGACCGTCTCGTCGTCGAGCCCCTCGACGTGGTCGAGGGCGACCTCCTTGGTGTGCGGGAAGGTGGAGTCGACGTGGGGGTAGTCGGTCTCGAAGGTGGCGTTGTCGCGGCCCACCACGTCGAGCGAGGCGATGCCGTGCTTGTCGCGGAAGAAGCAGCAGAAGATCTGCCGGTAGTAGTACGTGGAGGGCGGCTCGGGGACCAGGTCGCGCACTCCGCCCCAGGCCCGGTGCTCCTCCCAGACGTCGTCGGCGCGTTCGAGGGCGTAGGGGATCCAGCCCATCTGGCCCTCGCTGTAGGCGAGCTTGAGCGTGGGGAACTTCACCAGGACGCCGCTGAAGAGGAAGTCCATCATCGACGCCATGGCGTTGTTGAAGCTCAGGGACGCCTGGACGGCGGGCGGGGCGTCGGGCGAGGCGGCGGGCATCTGGGACGACGACCCGATGTGCATGTTGACCACCGTGCCGGTCTCCTGGCAGACGGCGAAGAAGGGGTCCCAGTAGCCGGAGTGGATCGAGGGGAGCCCGAGGTGGGTCGGGATCTCCGAGAAGGTGACCGCCCTGACGCCTCTGGCCGCGTTCCGGCGGATCTCGGCGACGGCCAGGCCGATGTCCCAGAGCGGGATGATGCAGAGCGGGACGAGCCGGCCGCCGCTGTCGCCGCACCACTCCTCGACCATCCAGTCGTTGTAGGCGCGGACGCAGGCGAGGGCGACCTCCTTGTCGTGGGCCTCGGCGAAGGTCTGGCCGCAGAAGCGGGGGAAGGTGGGGAAGCACAGGGACGCCTCGACGTGGTTGAGGTCCATGTCCTTCAGCCGCTCGGCCGGGTCCCAGCAGCCGGGGCGCATCTCCGCGCGGGTGATGCCCTCCAGGGTCATGTCGTCGCGGTCGAAGCCGACGGCGGCGATGTTGCGCTTGTACGGGAACCGCAGGTCCTCGTAGACCCACCAGTCGGCCGGCGGCCCTTCCGGGTCCATGGTGATCCGGTACTTCCCGCCGACGTAGGCGAGCTCCCCGATGCCGGCCGTCAGGGGCTTGGGTCCGCGGTCGCGGTACTTGGCGGGGAGCCAGGTCTCGAAGAGGTGCGCGGGCTCGATCACATGGTCGTCGACGCTGATGATGCGGGGCAGCTCGGTCATGGACCCACTCCCATTTTCTGATGACCCGTCAGATACCGTCGTCTCTCAGGCTAGCCCCGCACCCCTGGACCGACAAGGAGCCGGCCTCTACGCTCTGCGCACCACCTGACGATCCGTCAGGTGGTGTCGTGACCGAGGAGGCGCCGTGACCGACACCGCACACGACCCGGGCGGGTCGGCCGTGACCGAGACCGCACACGACCTGGGCGGGTCCCGCACCCTCTGGGAGCTGGTCGGCCGCCGCGCCGCCCTCACCCCCGAACGGCCCGTCCTCCTCCAGGGCGACCGGACTCTCACCTTCGGCGAGCTGCGCGAGCGGGCCGAGCGGTGCGCCGCCGGCCTCTACGACCTGGGCGTCCGCCCCGGCACCGTCGTCGCCTGGCAGCTGCCCACCCGGATCGAGACCGCGGTCCTCACCTTCGCCCTGGCCCGCCTCGGCGCCGTGCAGTCACCGGTCATCCCCTTCTACCGCGACCGCGAGGTGGGCTTCGCGCTTCGCGCGTCGAAGGCCGAGTTCTTCGCCGTGCCCGGCGTGTGGCGCGGCTTCGACCACACCGGGATGGCCCGGCGGCTCGGGGCGCGCGGGATCTTCGAGGCGTACGACTCCCTGCCCGACGGCGACCCCGCCGTCCTGCCGCCTCCGCCCGCCGAGGGCACGTCGGTCCGCTGGATCTACTGGACCTCGGGCACGACCTCCGATCCCAAGGGTGTCCTGCACACCGACCGTTCTCTGATCGCGGGCGGCTCCTGCCTCGCCCACGCGCTGCGGCTCACCCCCGACGACGTGGGCTCGATGGCCTTCCCGTACGCCCACATCGCCGGGCCCGACTACACCGTGATGCTGCTGCTGTACGGCTTCCCCGCGGTGATGTTCGAGCAGTTCGCGCTCCCCGGCGCGCTGGAGGAGTACCGCAAGCACGGCGTGACCGTGGCGGGCGGGTCCACCGCCTTCTACTCGATGTTCCTGGCCGAGCAGCGCAGGCGGCCCGGGGAGCCGATCATCCCGACCCTGCGGCTCCTCGCGGGCGGAGGGGCGCCGAAGCCGCCGGAGATCTACCACGCGGTGGTGCGCGAGATGGGCTGCGGGCTCACCCACGGGTACGGCATGACCGAGGTCCCGATGATCAGCATGGGATCCCCGGACGACACCGACGAGAACCTGGCGACGACGGAGGGGCGGCCCCCCTCCGGCATGGAGATCCGCATAGCCGACGGCGGAGAGATCCGGCTCCGGGGCGAGGCCGTGTGCCAGGGCTATCTCGATCCGGCGCAGACCGCGGCGGCCTTCGACGAGGACGGGTTCCTGATCACCGGCGACGTGGGACACCTGACGCCGAGCGGCCATCTGGTCCTCACCGGCCGGATCAAGGACGTCATCATCCGCAAGGGGGAGAACATCTCCGCCAAGGAGATCGAGGACCTGCTCCACCGGCACCCGGGGGTCGGTGACGCCGCCGTCGTCGGCCTCCCGGACGCCGAGCGCGGCGAACGGGTCTGCGCGGTGATCGAACAGCCGCCGGGGGCGCCCGCCCTGACCCTCGCGTCGGTCACGGACTTCCTGCGCGGGCAGGGCCTCTCCGTCCACAAGCTGCCGGAGCAGCTGGAGGTGGTGGAGGCCCTGCCCCGCAACGACGCCCTGCGCAAGGTCCTCAAGTACAAGCTGCGGGAGCGGTACGCCTGACCCCCCGCACCCGGGAAGTCCGGACGGCGGGCGGGCGTGCGGGGCGTGGCACCCCGGGCGAGACCTGGCGGGACGCGACCTACGCCGGGTGGTCCTCCGTCATGAAGTAGCGGGCGAAGGCGGTCACGGCCGCCTCCTCGTCGACCCTTTCCTCCTCGTCGACCGACAGCGCCCGGGCGCTCAGGGCCGCCGCCGACTCCTCGATGCCGAGCGCGCGCAGGGCCCGCTCCACGTCGTCCCGGGTCGGTGCGATGGCCAGCAGGGCGTGCAGGAAGGGCCGGGCGATCTCCGCGAAGCGGTCGGGGTGGTCGTGCAGGCGCTTGACCGCCCCGCCGACGAACTCCTGCTGGCTGACCCGCTGGTCGCCGTCGACGTCGGCGATCCCCGCCATGCCCTGCCAGAACGCCTCGGCGCCGGTGACCAGCGCCTGTCCCTTGTCACAGCGGAAGGAGGTGTCGAACTCCGTCAGGAGGCGTTTCGCCGCCGTGCTGAAGTCCTCGCGCGAGATGGTCCCGTCGCCGTCCTGGTCGAACGCGGCGAAGCGGGAGGCGATACGGCGCTGGTAGAGCTGCTCGGGTTCCATGGGCTCCATGTGCGGACCTTACGACGCGAAGGCGCCCTATGCCGAGAGGGGCGGAGCGGTCAGGCGCCGCGCCGGGGACGACTGCGGGGGGACGGACGCGGTCTGTCCGGCGAGGGTGTCCACCGGAAGGGGCCGCGCCCGCTCGTCGACCGCGTCGCCGGCGTCGGCGTACACGTCGAAGAGCCGTCGGACGCCGAGGGCGGCCAGGACCCGGTTGACGTGCGAGCCGTCCAGGTCGCCGCGGGCCGGGAGCACCATGCGCAGCCGACCGCCGCAGGAACGCATCAGCCGGCGGGAGGCGATCAGGACACCGACCCCGCTGGAGTCGCAGAACTGGACGCCGGACAGGTCGAGGACGACGTGGTGCCGGCCGACCGCCACCGCCGCGTGCACGCGTCTGCGGAGCACGGGGGAGGTCACCAGGTCGAGTTCCCCCTGGACACGCAGCACGATCCAGGGGCCCTGCTCGTCTTCGTCGACGTGGAGCGTCACGTGTCGCGCCCTTCAAGCGGAGGGAGTCGTTCCTGTGCCCTCCCGCTGCCCGGCCAGGACGCGCCGAAACCCCTCGTTCTCAGGATGACGCTTTCCTTACCATCCGGACCCCGTCCGGGGGCGCACTTGTCGCAAAGGGGGGTGTGCGCCGGTGCGGCGCATTACTTTGGACCGTGAACTCGGGTCGGGAGGGCCGCCGAAGAGCTCCGGAGGGCTTCGTATGGCGAAGGACACACCACCGCGCTGGGACCGCAGGATGCAGCAGCGGCTGGCGCGCGGCGAGGCGGCCGCCCTCGGCGAGCTGTACGACCGTTTCGCCTCCCTGGTGCACAGCCTGGCCCACCGCGTGCTCGACGACGACGACGCCGCCGACCAGGTCACCCGGGAGGTCTTCGGCTACATCTGGGAGAACCCCGACGCGTACGACCCCAAGCAGGGCAATCTCCGCTCCTGGGTGGCCCGGCTGACCCAGCGGCAGGCCGTGCACCGCCTGCGGCAGAACGAGGCGACGGCGTACGCGGAGACCGGCGAGGGCTCCGCGGAGGAGCTGGAACAGAAGGTGCGGCGGGCCTCCGTCGCGGCCCGCGCCGACTACATCGTCACGTCGATGCCCGCGCCGTTGCGGGCCGCGCTGGAACTGGCCTATTTCCAGCGGCGCGACTACCGCCAGACGGCGGCCGACCTCGGCGTCACGGAGGACGAGGCACGGCGCCGGCTGCGCCTCGGGCTCCAGTTGCTGTCCACGGCGAACACCCGCCCCATGGAGAACAGCTCGCCGCCCGGTTACGGACGCCGGCTGTGAACGAGGCGAACGGCGATCCGGACGGGGTCGCACGCGCTCCGCGCATACCGGGCCGGCGCCGGGCGGCCGACGACCACGCGGACCTGACGGCCCTGCCGGCACCGGCCCCCACGAGCGACCCGGACTCGGAGCAGGAGTCCCGGTCCGCTCCCGCCCAAGGGCCTGACTCCGGGTCCGGGCCTGACTCCGGGTCCCCCTCCGGCTCCCCCGCCGGGGCGGCAGCGCCGCCGCCCGGGCCGCCGCCGACGCCCGTCCTGCCGACCGCGCCCCCGTCGCACGCCGTGCTCAAGTCCCTCCTCGGGGCCTGGGCGCTGTCCGCGTGTTCCCCGGAGGAGACCCAGGCCGTCGAGGACCACCTGACCGAGTGCGCCCCGTGCGCGGACGAGGCGCTGCGGCTGCGGGACGCCGTCGGCCTGCTGCACGCCGAGCGGGACCTGGACCTCGATCCGCTGCTGCGCTCCCGGGTCCTGGAGAACTGCCTGGGCCGCCGCCCCGCCCGTATCCCGGTACCCGCCTGGGCGAGTCCGTACGACGCGGAGACCGCCCGGCTCGACGCGCTGCTGCGGGACATCGGCGAGTCGGAGTGGCACGCCCCGGTGCGGCTGAAGTGGTTCGACGGCGAGCGTCCGGCCCGCCGGAAGACGACCGTGGCCGGGGTGATCGGCCATCTGCTCACGGTGGACGGTCTGGTCTCGACGGCGCTGGGCCTGGACGATCCGCTGGGTGCGGGGGCGCCGGAGGTGGCGCCGGCCGAGCGCACGGAGGCGTACTGGCAGGGCTCGTACCACCCGCCGACGCGCGGGGTCCGCGAGCCGTGGCGCGAGCAGAGTCACACGCTGATCCGCACGGTCTCGTTCGCGGGGCGGGGTGTCGCGGACCTGACGGTCACGTACGGCGACTTCGCGCTGCCCCTGCGGGACTCGCTGCTGGAGCGGGCCTTCGAGTGCTGGGTGCACGCCGACGACATCGCCAACGCCGTGGCGTATCCGTACGACCCGCCCAGCGGCGCGCATCTGCACGGCATGATCGACCTGGCGGCCCGGCTGCTTCCGGCGGCCCTGGCCGGCCGTCGCCGGGCCGGTCTGGCGTCGCCGCCCCGCCATCTGGTCACGGCGGGGGCGCCCGGCCGCTCGCTCCACCTGGAGGTCGAGGGCTCCGGCGGCGGTCACTGGTACATAGCCCTGGACTCGCCCGCGGCCGTCGGCTCCCCGGACCACGCGGTGGCCCAGGTGGCGATGGACGGCGTCGAGTTCTGCCAGCTGGTGGCCGGCCACGTCCCGCCCGAGGAGGCCGCCGCGGGCCAGGACGGCGACCGCGAGGCGATCCGGGACGTCCTCTTCGCCGCGGCGTCGCTGAGCCGGCTGTAGCTCCGGCTCAGGACGCGCCCCGGGACGTCAGGCGAAGACGACCGTGCGGCGGCCGTTGAGGAGGATGCGCCGCTCGGCGTGCCACTTCACCGCGCGGGCCAGGGCCTGGCACTCCACGTCGCGGCCGACGGCCACCAGCTGGTCCGGGGTGACCTCGTGGCCGACCCGCTCGACCTCCTGCTCGATGATCGGGCCCTCGTCGAGGTCGGCCGTCACGTAGTGCGCGGTCGCACCGATCAGCTTCACCCCGCGCGCGTGCGCCTGGTGGTAGGGCTTCGCGCCCTTGAAGCTCGGCAGGAAGGAGTGGTGGATGTTGATGATCCGGCCCGACAGCCGCTTGCACAGGTCGTCGGAGAGCACCTGCATGTAACGGGCGAGCACGACCAGCTCCACCCCCTCGGAGCGGACCAGCTCCAGAAGCTCCGCCTCGGCTTCCGGCTTGTTCTCCTTGGTGACCGGAATGTGGCGGAACGGGATGTCGTACGACTTCACCAGCTCGGCGAAGTCGGTGTGGTTGGAGACGACCGCCACGATCTCGACGGGCAGCGCCCCGATCCGCGAGCGGAACAGCAGGTCGTTGAGGCAGTGGCCGAACTTCGACACCATCAGCACGACCCGCATGCGCTCGTCGGCCCGGTTGATCTGCCAGTCCATCGCGAACGAGTCGCCCACCGCCGCGAAGCTCGCCCGCAGCTTGTCCACCGTGACCGGCGCCTCGGCCGAGAAGTGGACCCGCATGAAGAAGAGACCCGTGTCCCGGTCTCCGAACTGCTGACTGTCCTCGATGTTGCAGCCGGTGATGAAGAGATAGCTCGACACGGCGTGCACGATGCCCTGTTTGTCGGGGCAGGAGAGGGTGAGGACGTACTGGTCGGTCATCCCGCTAGCCTGCCACACGGCGCGGGCCCGCCAGGGACGAGGTCCGTCAGGCGGACCGCGTCATGATGCGCAGGACGTCCAGGGAGCGGGGCGGAACGTCCGGGTCCTCGCCGTCCGCCGACGCCATCCGTACGTGTGCCTCGCGGGCGGCGCGAACCGCCTCCGGCCAGCCGTGGTGCTCCATGTAGGCGGACACGGGGGCGTCGGGGCCCACCTGGTGCATGATCCGCAGCACCCGCAGCACGGCGACGTCCACGAGGGCGGCCTCGCCCGAGTCGCGGAAGATCGTCCCCACGTACTTCTCGGCGGACCAGTTGTCGAGCCAGGTGTCCTCGACCAGGCGGTAGACGGCGTCGGTGACGTCGCCGTACCCGTCGTGGCCCGCCAGCCAGGTCGTCTCGTGGAACGCGGGATCGGAGAGCATGTGCAGCGCCGAGCGCACGTTGATGCGCCAGCGCCACCAGGGCATGTCATTGAGCGGCATGCCGCCCATGGTGGAGGAGCGACGGCCGCGACGGGAAGAGTTCACCGAACCGGAGACGGGACTGGACACGTTTCGATCGTACGTTCCCCGTTCCCGGCCGCCGACCGGCCCCCGTAATTCACCTTCACGTCACCCATCGTTGAACCATGCTCACTCCCGCGTTACCCGTGAGGCGGAAATGTGCATGCCCATGACCGGTAGGCGACTGACCTCACTCCTCGCGTATGTCACGGCAACGGCGGCGGGCACGTCGCTGCTCGCCGGCTGCGGCGTGATCCCTGGAGCCACGGGGGGCTCCAGGGAGCCCGTCACCGTGATGACCTGGGCACCCGACGGCACCCGTGCCACGAACATGCCCGGGATGCCCGCCATGGCCCAGGCCTACGCCCGCTGGATCAACTCCACGGGCGGCATCGACGGCCACGAGCTGCGCGTCCTCACCTGCAACGAACAGAACACCTCCGCCGGCGCCGCGGCCTGCGCGCGCCGGGCCGTCCGCGAGGACGTCGTCGCCGTCGTCGGCTCCTACAGCCAGAACGGCCGCGGGTTCATGGCTCCCCTGGAGGCCGCGGGCATCCCGTACATCGGCGGGTACGGCATCTCCGACGACGAGTTCACCAGCCCGATCTCCTATCCGGTCAACGGCGGCCAGGCCTCCCTGATGGCCGGCCACGGCATGCAGCTCGCCGAGTCCTGCCGCAAGGTCTCCCTCGTCCGGCCCGACACCATCGCCGGCGACCGGCTGCCCGCCCTCCTCAACTCCGGCCTGCGGAAGTCCCGGCACAGCGGCGCGGCCGACATCCCGGCCCTGGAGGACGCCGCCGAGTACACCCAGCAGGCCGGGCGGGCCCGCAGCAAGGCCGGGCAGGAGGACGGCTGCGTGGCCGCCGTGCTCGGCGAGCGGACCCAGACGTTCTTCGACTCCTTCCGCCGTCTGCCGGCCGGCGAGGGCGACACGGGCGGCACGGAGGCGGCGGGCGGCCGGGGCGCGGCGGACGCCGAGGGCGCGCGGCCCCCGGCCGTGCGGATCTCCTCGGTGCTCGGCAGCGTCAGCCAGCCGGTCATCGACCGCACGGGAGGCGCTCGCAGCCCCTTCGAGGGCGCCTACGTCACCGGCTGGTACCCGGAGGCGAACGACCCGCGCTGGGAGCCGATGCGCAAGGTGATCCAGGAGCACGCCTTCGCCGACAACCGCGTGGATCCCTCCGACGCGGGCGTGCAGACGACCTGGATCGCCTACACCGTCCTGAAGCAGGTGATCGAGTCCCTCGACAGCGACTCGATCACGGCGCCCGCCGTCTCGCACGCCCTCGACCAGGGGGTGCGGATCGACACCGGCGGCCTCACGCCCGAACTGCGCTGGCACTACGAGGACATGCTCGGCGCCCCCGGCTTCCCCCGGATCGTCAACCACGAGGTGACCTTCCAAGTGGTGCGCCAGGGGCGGCTCGTGGCGCAGAAGCCCGGCTTCGTCGACGTCGGCGAGACGGTCCTCAGCGCCCCGTGACCGGCGGCGCGCCGCCGGCCCCGGCTCCTGGACAGTCTCCGGAGCGTCCCGTCTGGGCTGCCCATGGGGCCGATACGTCCCGGGCACTCCCTAGAGCTGGGTCGGCGTCCGCTGCGGCAGTCCGTACTTCTTGGCGGTCGGGTTCCACAACCCGGCCGCCTCGCGCTTGGCGGTCGTGGCCTCGCCGCTCTTCTTGGTCGCCTCGACCGTCTGGCTGGTGCCCCGGGCCTTGCCGCCCTTGCACACCTTCTTGCTCTTGGCCTGCACGGCCCAGGCGGCGTAGTGGTCGTCGGCGGACGCCGACGCCTGCCACGCCTTGGTGAGGGCCGCGGTCAGCGCCGCGTTGTCCGGCAGCTTGTCGACGGACAGGCCCTCCAGGCGCGTCACCAGGTCCCGGCGCTGCGCGGCGGCGCCCTTGAGGTCGGTGGCCGCCTGATCGAGGTTCTTGCACTGCTTGATCGACTCGACCGAGCGGATCACCGCGTCCCGGCTGTCGTTGCTGTCCGCGAGGAGCTTGTCGAGCGCCTGGGCCTGCGGTTCGGCGGGGTCGGCCGGCTTGTCGGACGGCCCGGTGGACGGTGCGCCCGAACTGGCGGCCACGTTCTGGCCGGGCTTCTTGTCCTTGTCCTCGTCCCCGCCGCTGAGCAGCGCCCCGGCGCCCAGCCCGACGATCGCGCAGCCGACGACGACGGCGGCGATCAGCCCGACCGGCGACTTCCGGCGCGGCGCGGGCTCGTCGTCACCGTCGTAGTAGGCGTCCTGGAAGCCGTACGGCTGCGGGGGCTGCGGCCCCTGGGGGGCCGGCGGCTGGTTTCCGTACGGCGGCTGGTGCGGCGGCGGCTGGGCCTGGTGGTGCTGTGGCGACTGCGGCAGGTGCTGCGTCGCATCGCTGCGGAAGAGGTTGTCGAACTCGGCGGGCGGCTGACGCTCACCGGGCATCGAGGAGGGCACGGGAGCGATGTACTGCGTCGCGTCGGAGGCCCCGGCCGGCTGCTGGTGCAGCGGACCCGTCCCGAGGAACTGCGTGTCCGACCCGCCTCCCTGGGCGGCGACCGGCGGGATGTGCTGGGTCGCCTGCATGTCCGCGGCGTGCCCGGGAGCGGCCTGCGGATAGCCGTAGCCACCCTGCGGCGGCAGAGGCGACGACGACTGCTGCCCCCGCCCATCCGTCCCCGGCCCCGCACCCGTCTGCGGATAGCCGTAGCCACCCTGCGGCGGCAGAGGCGACGACGACTGCTGCGGGTGGGCTCCCGGTATCGCCCCGTATCCCGCGGCCTGTCCCGGCGAGGTGCCCGGCATCGGGCCCGGCTGTCCGGCCTGCGGCGGGACCGGGGCGATGTACTGGGTCGCCTGCATGTCCGCGCCCCCGCCCGGCACCGTCTCCGGCGGCAGCGGCTGCGCCGGCGGCAGGGGCTGTCCGCCGCCCTGCCGGCCGCCACCGGGGCCCCAGGAGCCACCCCACGGCTGCCCGCCGGCCGGACCCGCGGCCGGTCCGCCGTCCGTGCTGCCTTCTGCGGGCAGCACGACACCTTCGTGCGCGGGCCGTACCGCCGGCGGATACTGCGGCTCCGGACCCTGTCCGCTTTGCGTCACCGGGACTCCTACTGATGGACCTACGGAATCGTCGGCCCACGCTACCGGGTACGCCCGGCGGTCCGCACACGCGTGTGAGACCCGCTACAAAGCCCCCACGCTCCCGCGCGCCCCGGCGTCCCCTCCCCCGTCACACCGCGGGCGTCACGCCGCGAGCGTCTCCAGGCGCGCCCCGAACTCCCGTACCGCGGGCTCCCGGGCGAACGGCTCGAACCGGTCCTTGAGGTCGTCCAGATAGTCCGCGCCACGCGAGGACCGCAGCGTGGCCAGCAACTCGACCGCCCGCGAGCCCGTGTCGCACGCCTGCTCCACCTCCCGGTGCTGAAGCTGCGCCGACGCCAGCAGCACCAGGCCGATCGCGCGCCGCCGCGCCCGCGTCTGCGGGTGCCCGCTCAGCGAGTCCTCCGCCGCCCTGGCCGCCTCCGCCGGCCGGTCCAGATCCCGGTAGCAGTGCGCCAGTTCGTCCGAGAGGTAGGCGTGGTCGAAGTGCGCGATCCAGGCCGGGTCGTCCCCCGACTCCGGATCGCACCGCTCCAGCGCGCGCACCGCCCGCCCCGCCACCACCTCGAAGGAACGGACGTCCCCGAGCAGCGCGTGCCCCCGCGCCTCCGCCGCGTAGAACATCGCCTCCGCCCTCGGCGTCACGCGCCCCCGCGTGCCCTCCTGCGCCGCCCGTGCCAACTGCGCGATCTCGCGCGGAGTCCCGAGCTGCGCCGCCAGGTGGCTCATCGACGCCGCCAGCACATAGCCGCCGTAGCCGCGGTCCCCCGCGGCCTGCGCGAGCCGCAGCGCCTGGATGTAGTACCGCTGGGCCAGGCCCGGCTGCCCGGTGTCCACGGCCATGTACCCGGCCAGTTCGGTGAGCCGGGCCACCGCGCCGAACAGCTCCCGTCCCACCGCTTCCTTGTACGACCCCGAAAGCAGCCCCGACACCACGCTGTTGAGGTAGTGCACCACCACCGGCCGCACGTGCCCGCTGCCGAACCGGCGGTCCAGATCGACCAGGGCGCTCGTCATGGCCCGGACCGCCGCCACGTCCGCGGCCCCGACCCGGCCCCCGCCCGACCGGGCCACCTGCGCGTCCGCGACGCTGATCAGCCAGTCCCTGCTCGGCTCGACCAGCGCGGAGGCGGCCACCGTCGAGCCCGACAGGAAGTCCCGGCGGCCCACGTCACTGCGCCACAGCTCGCAGACCTGCTCGATCGCGCCGAGGACGGTCGGCGCGAACTGGAGCCCCACGCCGCCCGCCAGGTTCCTGCCGTTCGCCATCCCGATCTCGTCGATCGTGACCGTCCGCCCCAGCTTGCGGCCCAGCGCCTCGGCGATGACTCCCGGGGCGCGGCCGCGCGGCTGCTGCCCGCGCAGCCAGCGCGCCACGGACGTCTTGTCGTACCGCAGGTCCAGGCCGCGTTCGGCCCCGACCATGTTCACTCTGCGCGCGAGGCCGGCGTTGGAACACCCGGCTTCCTGGATGAGCGCCTGCAGCCGTTCGTTCGGCTGACGGGCAACGAGTGGCCTGGCTGCCATGACAAACCCCCTGAGGCCGGTCGTGATCGGTGGATCCAGTCGGTGATCGGTCGAGCCCGACTGAAGTGAACTGATCACTGCCCGACGGATATCCGGTCAATGCCGATGTGAACACGCGAAACCGGACGCATCGGTTGCTCGCCGCCGACACCCCCGATCCTGGCTACCCCGCCACCGGTCCCCGGCCCCACGCGCGCCCCCGCCCGTGCACCCATGCGCCCCGCATGCAGGATCGATGCTCCACACCGCTCTTCCGTGCTGCCCGTAACTCCAGGTGACGGCGGCAGTTGAGTTCACCGTGGAAGAGACCATCGGAGTCACGGAAGCCGCACACATCCCCAAGCAGCGAGGCGAGCAGCTGCTGGACTGCGCCGTGCGGTACGCGGAAGAGCGGCACTGGGACGTGTTCCCCGGGACCTGGCTGGAAGCCGCGGAGGGCAGGGAGCGCTGCTCCTGCGGTGTCGAGAGCTGCGTCTCGCCGGGCGCCCACCCGGCGCGGCCCGACTGGTCGACCCAGGCGACCGGCAGCGCCGTCGGGGCGCGGCGGATGTGGTCGAAGCAGCCCAAGGCGTCGATCCTGCTGCCGACCGGCCGGACCTTCGACGCGATCGACGTGCCCGAGGCGGCCGGCTTCCTGGCCCTGGCCCGGATGGAGCGCATGGAGCTGACGCTCGGCCCGGTGACCTGCACCCCGGACCGCCGGATGTTCTTCTTCGTTCTGCCGGGGGCCGCCACGAAGGTGCCGGACCTGGTCCGCAAGCTGGGCTGGGCCCCGGCCTCGATCGACCTGGTCACGCGCGGCGAAGGGCACTACGTGGCGGCGCCGCCCACCCGCGTCGGCGGGCACGGTGCCGTGCAGTGGGCGCGACGGCCCACCCCGGCCAACCGCTGGCTTCCCGACGCGGAGGAGCTGATCAGTCCGCTGGCCTACGCCTGTGGCCGGGAAGCGGCGGCGGCGAGAGCCCGTCACGCGTGACGGGCCGGCCGCAGGGCCGCCCCCGTGAGGTTGTCCCCTGTCGCACGGGGACGATCGAGGGGTTGAAGAGCGCTGCCTGACGAGGCATGTGACGAGGCGTTCGAAGAGGCGGGCAGCGCACCGGACAGCGGTGCGACGCCCGCCGTTCGTGTCGAGGGGGTCGTGGCACCGGGAGCAGGGCGGCCCCGCCTGGATGCCGATCTCCGGCGGCACGTCCGCGGGAGCGCTGCCGTGCGCCCCGCCGATCGGGGCGGCGATCCACCTCCACGCCGCCGGTCCGCATTCCCTGTGCCGGCTGCCGCTCCCGGTCGGCGCGCTCTACGGCGCACTACGTGTCAGGGTCGGCTTCGAGCGGGCGGCGCCGCGACGGCGGCGTGGCCGCCGGAGATCCTCATGGCGGTCAGCAGGGCCTGATCCCCCTTGTGGCGCGAGGTCGAACGGAATGTTCCGGTCGACCCCACACCACCATAAGTGCTGCAAGAACGAACCAATTCCGCGTTATCGCAGGCCAGGGGGTCGTTCGCGGTTGTACCACTGGGCACTCCACCCCTCCCCTCCCTCGCTCGAACGACTGTCGCACCCCTTTCGAACTGCCCGAACGACCGATCGTTCAGTCGGTGATACGTGTACACGGCCGTATACGGCCGGAAAGGGACGGGCGATGTGCGATCACCCACCGCGTCGACAAGACTCCGGAACGCAATCGCACCAACCCAAACCCTCCGAAGGGAGCCATCCCGTGCGTTACCTCCGTAAAGCCGCTCTCCCCGCCGCCGTCGTCACCGGCCTCGCGCTCGTCGGCACGGCGTCCACCGGCGCCGCCCAGGCCGCGCCCGCCGCGCCCACGGGTCTCTACGCGCCGTCGGCACTGGTGCTGACGGTCGGTCACGGCGAGGACGCCGCCACGGCGTCGATCGCGAGGGCGGTGACCCTGAACTGCGCCCCGCGCGCCGGCGGCACCCACCCCGCACCCAAGGCGGCCTGCGCGGAGCTGGAGGCCGTCGACGGAGACCTGGCCCGGCTGACCACCATGTGGGCCGGCAGCGCCCCCTGTACGCGCATCTGGGACCCGGTCACGGTGACCGGGGACGGCGTCTGGAAGGGCAAGCGCGTCAGCTGGTCCGCCACCTACGGCAACGAGTGCGAGATGAACGTCGGCATGGCCCGGGGCACGGTCTTCTCGTTCTGACCCCGTCGGTCACGCAGCGAGCGCTCCGGCACCGCCCGGCCTCGTGCACGCGCCGCCACCTCCCCGACGAGCGCCCCGCGGGCGGCCGCCCCGGCCGCCCGCGGGGCCGGGAAACCGCCGGCCCCCCGCAAGGTCAGGACGTCAGCACGCCGTTGAGGAACGGCTCGATCGCGTCCCGCCAGGCCTCGGGGTGGTCGTAGTGCAGGAGGTGACCGGCGTCCGGGATCTCGGCGTAGGCGCCGTGGGGCAGGACGCGGACCATCTCCTGGGCCTCCGCGCGGCCCAGTTCGCCGTCCAGGCCGCGCACCACGAGGGTCGGGCAGCGGACCTGGGCGAGCGACTCCCAGTGAGCGTCGTGGACCCAGGTCTCGCGGGAGGTCAGCATCTGGGCCGGGTCGAAGACCGGGTACCAGCCGTCGGGGCGCTCGGTCATCACCTCGGCGAAGAACTCGCCGCGACCGGGGTTCGGGCGCTCGACCCACGGATCTTCCTCGCCGAACCACTGGCGCACGGCGGCGAGCGAGGCGAAGGGGAGCGGCCAGCGGCGGAACCAGTCCTGCCACTCCCGCTGCGAGGCGGCCCCGAGGGCCGAGGCCCGCATGTCACAGATGATCAGGGCGCGGACCAGCTCGGGGTGTTCGGCGGCGACCTGCCAGGCGGTGAGGGCGCCCATGGAGTGGCCGATGAGGGTCACGGGACCGAGGCCGAGCTGCTCCACGGCGGCGACCGCGTCGGCGACGTACGCCTCGCGGGTGTAAGGGCCCGCAGGGGGCTTGTCGCTGGCGCCGTGGCCCCGCTGGTCGAGGGCGACGGCGCGGTGCCGGCCCGCGAGCCAGCCGGCGGTGGGCGCCCAGTGGGAGGCACGGCCCATCAGGCCGTGGAGGAGTAACACTCCCGACGCGGGGGCGCCCGGCGCGCGCTCCCGCCTGGCCCCCGGCACCCGCTCCTCCGTGAACTCCCAGGCAGCCAGGCGTACGCCGGCGGCTCCGGTGACGTCGAGACGTCGCACCATGTCCTGGCACCCCCTCTTTCCCATCGAGCCTGTCGAACCCCGCCAGAGTATCGAACCTATATTCGAAAATGGGGGTCTGCCGCGTAACACCCCTCGTTCGAGTGACGGCACTCAAGGATTGACGCGCGCCGCCGAGGGGAGATCTTCAGCGGGAGGCGGACCGCTCGGGGAAAACGGTCCGAGGGGAATGACCCTGGGAGCTCGGGGCTCCGGGTCAGCACAGGGGAGGACAGGCCCCGGCGCCCATGGGCGCCGGGGCCCTCTGCCTTTCGTCGCACCGCCCCCGACGCTCCCATCCGCCCACCCCTCCCGGCCTCGCACGGCTGAACCCAGCGTGGCACGCCGAGGGAGCGGGCGTGGCGAATCCGACGTAAATCGGGTGACGGGATCGGGAAGGCGCTCGGACGGCCCCTCGTCGGGCGCGGGCCGAGAGGCCGCCGGTGCGGGGCGGTCCGGCGTGCGGGGGCACGAGGCGGCAGGGGTGCGGGCGGTCGTGACGGGCGCCGGGCGTGAGCCTGTCCGAAGGAGGCCGCCGGGCCCCGGCCCGGTGGCTCCGGCCGACGGCCGGCAGGAGGCGTCCGGCCGCTCGGTCCGCCCGCTCCCGGCGACGAACTCGGTTTGCCTACCTCTTCGCGACGAAGACGTGCGCCGCGACGTCCGCGTCCAGCTCGGCCGCCTCACCGCTGCTGCCGACCAGGACCCCGCCGGCGGACTCCGTCACGCTGACCACCGAACCGGGCTGCACGCCCGCCCGGCGCAGCGTGTACATCAGCTGGGCGTCCGTCTGGATCGGCTCGCCGATCCGGCGGACGATCACCGTCTTGCCCTCCAGGCCCGCGTCCAGGTCGGCCAGCGAGACCATCGAGTCGTCCAGGAAGGCCTCCGCCTCGGCCTTCTCACCCAGCTCCTCGAGGCCCGGGATGGGGTTGCCGTACGGCGACTCCGTCGGGTGCCGCAGGAGTTCCAGGACGCGGCGCTCCACGGCCTCGCTCATCACGTGCTCCCAGCGACACGCCTCGGCGTGCACCTGCTCCCACTCCAGGCCGATCACGTCGACGAGCAGGCACTCGGCGAGGCGGTGCTTGCGCATCACGCGCGTCGCCAGTCGGCGGCCCTCCTCCGTCAGCTCCAGGTGACGGTCGCCGGCGACGGTCACCAGACCGTCGCGCTCCATCCGGGCCACCGTCTGGCTCACCGTCGGGCCGCTCTGGTCGAGCCGCTCGGCGATCCGGGCGCGCATAGGGACCACACCTTCCTCCTCAAGCTCGAGGATGGTGCGGAGATACATCTCCGTTGTGTCGATCAGTCCGGACATACGTGCCCCTCGATGAGTCGTGCGCTGGCCCTGCACCAATTCTGACGCATCGGGCCGACAACCGTGCCTCGCCGAGGGCAGGCGGTATTGACAGCGCAATGGTCCAGACCGCAACGTGATCCGCGACACGACGACAAGGAGCTTCGGGAATGGGCGACAGCGCGGGCGAGAGCAAGCTGGCCGGACAGTTCTTCGACGCCGCGATCGGCCTCCTCCAGCGGGTCCGCGACGAGGACGCCGGGGAGATCTCCGCGGCCGGCACCGCCATCGCCGAGGCCGTCGCCGCGGGCGGGCGCCTCTTCGCCTTCGGGGCGGGCCACTCCTCGCTGGCCGCCCAGGACGTCGTCTACCGCGCGGGCGGCCTCGCCCTGATGAACCTGCTGGCGGTGCCCGGCGTCGTCGGCGTCGACGTCATGCCCGCCACCCTCGGCTCCGCCCTGGAGCGCGTGGACGGCCTCGCCGGCGCGGTCCTCGACTCCTCCCCCGCCAGGGCGGGCGACGTCCTGATCATCGTCTCCCTCTCCGGCCGCAACGCCCTGCCCGTCGAGATGGCGATGAACGCGCGGGCGCTCGGCCTGACGGTGATCGGCGTGACCTCGGTGGCGTACGCGACGGAGACGAGGTCGCGGCACGTCTCGGGGACGTACCTCAAGGACCACTGCGACATCGTCCTCGACTCGAAGATCGCCATCGGCGACGCCGAACTCACCCACCCCTCCATCGAGGCCCCCTTCGCCCCGGCCTCCACGGTCGTCACGAGCGCCCTGATGCAGGCCACGATGGCCGCGGCGGCCGAGGAGCTGGTCCGCCTGGGCATCGAGCCGCCGCTCCTGCGCTCGGGGAACGTGGACGGCGGGCACGAATGGAACGGACGCGTGATGACGGAGTACGGGGACCGGATCTTCTTCCGGCACTAGGCGTGTCGCGGAAGGAGCGCCGTCCGCCCGAAGGGCCGGTCCCGCGGCGTCCGGTGCGTGCGATCGCGAGGCGGAGGAGATCGTCCCGCGGCACGCCGACGCCGAACCGATCACACCGCCGGTCGTGCGGCTCGACGCGAGTCCGCTGTCGGCGAAAGCCCCCGGGGGGACACGGCGGCCCTGCCAGCATGAGCCGATGAGCGAACCGACGCCGGTACGCCGGCTCGACCTCGGCTACTTCGTCCGGCCGCCGTCGGAGACCGGCGGCCCTCGGCCGCGAGTCGAACCCGTCCTCGCCTATCTCGTGCGGCGAGACGAGGGACTGCTCCTCTTCGACACCGGTGTCGGCGCCGTCGACCCGGAGACCGAAGCCCACTACCGTCCCCACCGCAGACCGCTCGAGGCAGCCCTCGCGGACGCGGGCGTCTCCCCGTCGGACATCTCCCTGGTGGTGAACTGCCACCTCCACTTCGACCACTGCGGCGGGAACCCCCTGCTGGCCGGCAAGCCCGTCCTCGTCCAGTCCGTGGAGCTGGCCACCGCCCGCCGAGGCGGCTACACCGTCGACGAGCTCGTCGACTTCCCCGGCGCCACCTACGAGGAGGTCACCGGAGAGGCCGAGGTCTGGCCCGGAGTCCGGATCATCCCCACGCCCGGGCACACCGCCGGGCACCAGTCGCTCGTGATCCGGCAGAGCGACGGCACCGTGGTCCTCGCCGGCCAGGCCCACGACCTCGCCTCCCACTTCGCCTCGGACCACCTGGCCCGGCAGGCCGTCCTCCACGGTCTCGAACCGCCGCTTCCCGACTATCGGCCCTGGCTGGAGCGGCTCGCCGCGTTCGACCCGCGTCGCGTGCTGTTCGCCCACGACTGCTCCGTCTGGGAACCGCCCCGGTACGGCGGTTGACGCGGGACAGCCCGGCACCGACCGGCCGTCCGGGGCGGGCACAGGGGCCGGGGGCCGGGCCGGTCAGGGGCGCGGGCGGGAGTTCAGGCGGGCGGCCTGGCGCGTGAGGTGGTCGCGCTCGGCGAGGCTGGTCGCCCTTCGGGCGGCCTCGGCGTACAGCCGCGCCGCCGTCGCCGGGTCGCCGTCGCGCTCGTGGAGGAACGCCGCCGCCGCGGCGTGGCGGGGCAGGGAGTCGTCCAGCGCCGCGAGGGCCGCCAGGCCCGCCCGCGGTCCGTCGGCCTCGCCGACGGCCACGGCGCGGTTGAGCCGGACGACCGGGCTGTCGGTCAGGCCCGCGAGCTCGTCGTACCACTCGACGATCTGCACCCAGTCGGTCTCCTCGGCGGTGGGCGCGTCGGCGTGGAGCGCCGCGATGGCGGCCTGGGCCTGGAACTCGCCCAGCCGGTCGCGGGCGAGGGCCGCCTGAAGGATCTCGACGCCCTCGGCGATCGACGCCGTGTCCCACCGGCTTCGGTCCTGCTCGGCGAGCGGCACCAGGGCGCCGTCGGGGGCGGTCCTGGAGGCGCGCCGGGCGTGGTGGAGCAGCATGAGGGCGAGCAGCCCGGCCACCTCCGGGTGGTCGATCGCGGCCGCGAGCCGACGGGTGAGCCGGATGGCCTCCGCGGCGAGGTCGACGTCGCCGGAGTAGCCCTCGTTGAAGACCAGGTAGAGGACGCGCAGCACGGTGGCGACGTCGCCGGGCCGGTCGAACCGCACGCCCGAGACGGTGCGCTTGGCCCGGCTGATGCGCTGCGCCATGGTCGCCTCGGGCACGAGGTAGGCCTGGGCGATCTGGCGGGTGGTGAGCCCTCCCACGGCGCGCAGCGTGAGCGCGACCGCGGAGGACGGCGTCAGGGACGGGTGGGCGCACAGGAAGTAGAGCCGGAGCGTGTCGTCCGCCGCCGGCGCGGGTCCGGGCAGCGGCTCCTCCTCGGCGCGCACCTCACGCCGTCGGCGGGCGGCCTCCGACCGGGTCGCGTCGAGGAACCGGCGCCAGGCCACGGTGACGAGCCAGCCCTTCGGGTCCCGCGGCTGTTCGGCCGGCCAGACGCGGACCGCCTCGACGAGCGCGTCCTGCACGGCGTCCTCGGCCGCCGCGAAGTCGGCTCCGCGGCGGACGAGGACGGCGAGGACGCTCGGTGTGAGGCTCCTCAGCAGGGCCTCGTCCCTCCACGCCACCGGAGGGGTCACTCGGTGACGGTGGGGGGCGCGGTCAGGAACGGGCGCAGCTCCAGCCACTCGTGGATCGGCTTGCCGCCCGCGCCGGGGGCGGCCGACAGCTCCCCGGCCAGTTCGACGGCGCGGTCGTAGCCGTCCACGTCGATCACCATCCAGCCGGCGATGAGGTCCTTGGTCTCGGCGAACGGGCCGTCGGTGACGGGCGGGCGCCCCTCGCCGTCGTAGCGGACCCACGTCCCCTCCGGGGCGAGCGCCTGCCCGTCGACGAACTCGCCCGTCTTCTCCAGCCGGGCCGCGAAGTCACCCATGTACCGCATGTGCGCCGAGATCTCCTCGGGCGTCCACCGGTCCATGGGCACGTCGTTGGCCGGGGCCGGCGCGCCGCGGTAGTGCTTGAGAAGCAGGTACTTGGCCATGGTCGTTCTCCTCGCATCCGGTGCGGACCATTCTGGTCGCGCTCACCCCGGGGACGGAGCGGGACGCGGGTTCTCGACATCGCCGTACGAGGAATTTCCGGATCTCCTCTCGCCACGGCTCCTCGGCTCCTCGCACGTGCCGGCCACCCGGTGGAGCAGCCGGCGGTGTCATCCGTTCCGGCCTTGCCCGTGGCGCGCGCCGGGAGGCCGGGCCCGGCCCCTCACCTCTCGGTGGCGTCCAGCGCCGCCAGGTCCAGGTAGGCCGCCACCCGGCCCCCCACCGTCTCCGCGTACATCGTGTCCGGGCGTTCGAAGGAGGGGCGGCAGGAGGAGCGGAGGAAGGTCGCCACGCCCACCGTGCGGCCGCGGCTGCGCAGGGGGAGGCAGAGGGCGTGGGCCGCGTCCTGGGGCCAGTGGCGGTCGGAGGCCCAGCTTCCGGGGGGTGTGGGGGCCGAGGCGCGGATCGGCCCCTGGCGGGAGAGGGCCTGGAGGGCGGGGTGGCCGGAGGGGTAGCGGAGCGGGACGCCGCCCCCCGCGACCGGGGCGACCGGGCCCGGGGCGCCCGCGGGTGTGGCCACCGCGCGGGCCAGGCGCCGCTCACCCGCCGTGACGTCGACCAGCACGTGATCGGCGAACCCGGCCAGGGCGAAGTCCAGGAGCACGGTCGCCGCCTCCGTCGGGTCCTCGCACTCCGCCGCCGCCGCGCCCGCGCGGTGCAGCTGGCTGTAGCGGAACCGCAGCCGGTTCGCCTCCTGCTCCGCCAGCCGCTCCTCGGTCACGTCCTGGAAGAGCCACCCCACGCCCAGCGGGACGGGCTCCTCCGCCAGCGGCGACGACAGCCGCACGAAGGCGTTGCGCCAGCACCGTCTGCGTTCGCCGTCCGCCGACCGGAGCGTCACCCACACCTCGGCCGCCGCCCGGGGCCCTCCCTCGGCCAGCACGTGCTGGAGCGCGCTCTCCAGTTCCTCCACGCCCTGGACGAGCAGTTCGGCGAGCGGCCGTCCGAGCGGGGTCCTGGGCCCGACGCCCATCGCCCGGGCCGCCTGCCCGTTGACGACGGTCGGCCGCAGGTCGACGTCGACGAGGACGACACCCCAGGAGGCGTCGTCGAACAGCGCCTCGCTCAGCGCGATCGACCGCTCCAGATCGATCTGCGCGTGCACCTCGCTGAACGCGCAGTACACCCCGGCCGGAGCGCCGTCCGCCCCGCGCACCCCGGCCGACTGCGTGCGGACGAGCACCCGGCCGCCGTCCTTGCGCAGTAACGCGAACTCGTGCACCTGGCGGCCCGGCGCTCCCATCGCTCCCATGAGCCGCGCGAGAGCGTCCGCCGCGTCCCCGCTGCGCGCCGCCCACCCGTCGAAGCCGCGCCGCCCGACGGCCTCGGCGGCCGACCAGCCGAGGATCCGCTCGGCCTCACGGTTCCAGTGCGTGACGGTGCCGTCGGCATCGAGGGCGCAGAGCGCCGCGTCCATGCCGTCCAGCAGAGCGGCGAGCAGGTCCGCCCCGGGCCCGTGCCCGTCGGCCGCCCGTTCCGCGGTCTCGCTCGTGGAAGCACTCATCCCGGACCCCCTGGCAGGACGGTGTACGCGCGTGCATCCGCACGCCCCGGAGCCAATTCAACTGGAACGTGACGCAGGACACACCCTCTTCCGTGAAATCGTTGCGCCCCGGAAACGAACTCCCGGTGCCGCCTCCGGCACGGCCCTCCGAAAAAACACTTGAGCCCTCGCTCCGGGGTTCTTAAGGTGTGGGTACACGCGAAAGGAGGTGATCCGAAAAAATGGTTTCTTTTCGGACTCGTGAGGTGACTGCGGGCTGACGCCTGCCGTCGCACTCTGTGCCTCGGCAGGTCACGCTGCCGAAACCCCAGCAGTCACCCGACCCGTGGGCCGCCGGTAAGTCCGGCCGGCTCTCGTCCGAACTCGAGCGGACGGGACCAAGGCTCACGGGTCGTCCGCGTTCCCGGGCCCCGCCGGTGCGCGGCGAGAGCCGCTCGATCCGCCGGTTCAGGGCGGGAGCCGGTTCAGGGCGAGGGCCGGTTCAGGGCGAGGGCCGGTTCAGGGCGAGAGGCGCTCGATCCGCCAGCCCCCGCCCGCGCTCACGTACCGCAGCCGGTCGTGGAGCCGGTTCTCGTGGCCCTGCCAGAACTCGACCGTCTCCGGCACGACCCGGAAGCCGCCCCACTCCGGCGGCACAGGCACCTGCTCGCGCTCCGGGTAGCGCGCGGCCAACTCCGCATATCGCGTGAGCAGTTCCTCCCGCGACTCGATCACCGAGGACTGCCGGCTGGCCCAGGCGCCGAGCTGCGAGCCGTGCGGACGGGTGCGGAAGTACGCCACGGTCTCGTCCCGGCCCGTGCGGGCCGCCCGACCGGTGACGATGACCTGACGGGCCAGGGGGTGCCAGGGGAAGAGCAGCGAGACGTACGGGTTGGCGGCCAGCTCTCCGCCCTTGCGGGAACCGTAGTTGGTGTAGAAGACGAAACCGGCCTCGTCGAAGTGCTTGAGCAGCACCGTGCGCGACGAGGGACGGCCGTCGGGCGTGGCGGTCGAGACGACCATGGCGTTCGGCTCGTGGATCGCCGGACTGGTGGCGGTCTCCTTGAACCAGCGCGCGAACTGTTCGATCGGTTCGGGGGCGAGATCGGCCGCGGAGAGCCGCGGGGTCCGGTACTGCTCGCGCATGTCGGCGGGATCGAGAGCGTCGGTCACAAGGTCATCCTGCCGTAGCGACGCAGTCTGCCCGGCACCGTACGGCGCTAACCCTTGATCGCCGGATCGGCGCAGTGTGCCGGATGTCACGCTTCCCCGCATCATCGGAACCGTACAGACTCTTCGGCTGGATGACTGTTACTTCCCGACCATGCCCGTCCCGACGGATGATTGATCATCGATAGAGGAGCCGCCTGATGTCCGACTTCGTACCCGGACTCGAGGGAGTCGTCGCGTTCGAAACGGAGATCGCCGAACCCGACAAGGAGGGCGGCGCTCTCCGGTACCGCGGCGTCGACATCGAGGAGCTGGTCGGCAACGTCTCGTTCGGCAACGTCTGGGGCCTGCTGGTCGACGGGGCGTTCAACCCCGGTCTGCCGCCGGCCGAGCCGTTCCCGATCCCCGTGCACTCCGGCGACATCCGCGTCGACGTCCAGTCCGCGCTCGCGATGCTCGCCCCCGTGTGGGGCCTCAAACCACTGCTCGACATCGACGCCGAGCAGGCCCGTGACGACCTCGCCCGGGCCGCGGTCATGGCGCTGTCGTACGTCGCCCAGTCCGCGCGCGGGCAGGGCCTGCCGATGGTGCCGCAGAGCGAGATCGACAAGGCGCAGTCCGTCGTCGAGCGGTTCATGATCCGCTGGCGCGGCGAGCCGGACCCCAAGCACGTCCAGGCCGTCGACGCGTACTGGACGTCGGCGGCCGAGCACGGCATGAACGCCTCCACCTTCACCGCGCGCGTGATCGCCTCGACGGGCGCGGACGTGGCGGCGGCACTGAGCGGCGCCGTGGGCGCGATGTCCGGGCCGCTGCACGGCGGAGCCCCGTCCCGGGTCCTCGGCATGATCGAGGAGATCGAGCGGACCGGCGACGCGACCGCGTACGTCAAGCAGGCCCTGGACAAGGGCGAGCGGCTGATGGGCTTCGGCCACCGCGTCTACCGCGCCGAGGACCCGCGCGCCCGCGTCCTGCGCCGTACGGCGCGCGAGCTGGCCGCGCCGCGCTTCGAGGTCGCGGAGGCGCTGGAGAAGGCGGCGCTCGAGGAGCTGCACAACCGCCGCCCGGACCGCGTCCTCGCGACGAACGTGGAGTTCTGGGCGGCGATCGTGCTCGACTTCGCCGAGGTCCCGGCCCACATGTTCACGTCGATGTTCACCTGCGCCCGCACGGCCGGCTGGTCGGCGCACATCCTGGAGCAGAAGCGCACGGGCCGCCTGGTCCGCCCGTCGGCGCGCTACACGGGCCCGGGCCAGCGCAGCCCGCGGGAGATCGAGGGTTACGCGGACATCGCGGGCTGACTCCCGCCGGTCAGCAGGCCCGCGTGATGGCGGGCCGCGGTCAGCGGGTGGGCGCGCAGTTTGCCCTTCAGCTCGTTGCGGCCGTACTCGGCGAACAGCGGGTTCGCCGGGTCGGCCGTGACCCCGGGCGCCGACTCGGCGTACGGGAACTCCAGCGGCCGGATCCGGGCGTCGAGCCGCGGGTTGTAGAAGAACGGGACGGAGAAACGTTCCGTCGCGGGCGGCGGGGAGACGACCCGGTGGTTGGTGGCGAGGAGATAGCCGTTCGTCGCCACTTCGAGGAGTTCGCCCAGGTTGACGACGAAGGCGCCGGGCAGCGGCGGTACGTCGTGGAAGACGCCGTCCTCGCGCTCCACCTGGAGCCCGCCGACGTGGTCCTGCAGGAGCAGGGTGAGGAAGCCGTAGTCCTTGTGGGCGCCGACGCCCTGGTCGTCCCCGTCGCCGGCCGAGCCCGGGTAGCGCACCAGCTTGAGGTGCGGGTGGGCGTGGGCGCCGAAGATGTCGTCGTAGAAGCCGGCGGGCGCGCCGATGGAGGCGAGCAGCTCGTGCAGCAGCCGCTCGGCCACCCCGCTGAGGCGCTCGACCCAGTTCAGGGCGGCGAGCCGCAGCTCGGGGAGGGCGTCGGGCCACTGGTTGGGGCCCTGAAGCCACCAGTACGGGGCCTCGTCGGGGCCGGGCACGTGAGCGGGGCGCTCGGCGCCGATGTCGAGCTGGTCGCGCCAGTCGCGGGAGCCGCCGGTGCGTTCGTCGCCGACCCGGGTGTAGCCGCGGAAGTGCGGCGAGTACGTGGTGTCGATGGCGTGCCGGTCCGCCTCCGGCAGGGCGAAGAAGGCCCGCATGGCGGCGGTGAGCGCCTGGGTCTCGGCGTGGGTGACGCCGTGCCCGACGAGCTGGAAGAAGCCGACGTCGTGGGCGGCGGAGTGGAGCTGCGCGTGCAGCAGGCGCCGGGCCTGGGGGCCGCGGTCGGCGGCGGCGAGGTCGACGATGGGGAGCTGGGAGCTGTAGGTCATGGTGTGCGTCCGCGTGGGGTGTACGGGGGCCCGGTCGGGCGGGGTCTCCGCCGGGTGACCGGGAGGGGTGGGCGTGCCGGGGTCAGACGGACGGCCGACAGCCCATGCTCGCGACGCGGAGGAAGTCCACGTGGCGACGGCGTACGAGCGAAAGCATGCGACCAGCGTACTGCGGGGAACGCGGGGCGTATGTGGCGGCCCTCACAGGTGCGGGCCGGCCGCGGTGAGGCAAGCCCGGCGGAACCCTCCGGCTCGAAAGGCGCGCGGTGGCGGAAGCCGGTACCCCCTGAAAGGCCCTCGGGCCGGCCGCGAGGCTCAGCCGAGGGCCTTGTCCACCAGTTCCGCCCACTGGGCCACCACGCGCTCCCGGCGGGCGCGGTCGTCCGTGAGGAGGGTCGCGAGGCCGAGACCGCGGGCCATGTCCAGGAGGCCCTGGACCGTTTCGCGGACGCCGGGCAGGGACTCGTCGGCGCCGAGGAGTTCGACCGCGATGCGGTGGGACTCGCGGCCGACGCGGGCCTCCAGGTCCGTGACGCGGGCGCGCAGCTGCTCCTCGTCGGAGGCGGCGACCCACAGGTGGAGGGCGGCACGGAAGAGCGGTCCCGTGTAGAGGCCCACGAGGGCGACGACGACCTCGCGGCGGTCGCGGGCCGCGAGGGTGCGCAGGGCCTGGGAGCGTTCCTCGGCGACGTACTCGACGGCCGCCGTGAAGAGGTCCTCCCGGGTCGGGAAGTGGTGCTGGGCCGCGCCGCGCGAGACGCCCGCGCGCTCGGCCACGGCGGAGACGGTGGAGCCCGCCCAGCCGTGTGCGGCCAGGCAGGACACCGCCGCCTCCAGGAGCCGCTGCCGGGTGGCCCGGCTCCGGTCCTGCTTGGGAGCGGTCACAGCGCCCATTCGGGGTCCCGTCGTTCGAGGAATGCCGTCATCCCTTCGCGCGCCTCGGCGGAGGCGAACAGCGACGCGGAGCGCTGCACCAGCTCCTCCGCGTGCTGCTCGAAGGTCTCCAGGACTGTAGCCGTGACCAGGCGCTTGGACTCGGCCAGGCCCTGCGGCGAGCCCCTGCGCAGCCCGTCCAGGATCGGTTCCAGCTCCTCCTCGCCCGCCGTGACGAGCCCGACGCGGACGGCCTCCGCCGCGCCGAAGCGTTCACCGGTGAGGTAGTAGCGGGCCGCCGCCCGGGGCTCCAGCCTGGGCAGCAGGGTCAGCGAGACGACGGCCGGGGCGACCCCGATCCGTGCCTCCGTCAGCGCGAAGTCCGCCTCCGGCGAGGCCACCACCAGGTCGCAGGCGCCCAGCAGCCCGAGACCCCCCGCCCGCGCATGGCCGCGCACCACGCCGACCACCGGCTTGGGCAGCTCGACGATCTGCCGCAGCAGCGCCACGAAGGTGTACGGGTTGGGCGGTGCCTTCAGGTCCGCGCCCGCGCTGAAGGTGGAGCCGGAGTGGGTCAGCACCACCGCCCGGACGCGGGGATCCTTCCCGCACGCGGCCAGCGCCTCGGCCAGCTCGGCGACCAGGCCGGACGAGAGCGCGTTGCGGTTCCCGGGAGAGTCCAGGGTCAGGGTGGTGATGCCGCGTTCCTCGGCGACGGAGACCAGCGTCATGAGCCTTCTCGCTCCCTCAACTCGCGGCGCAGGATCTTCCCCGACGCGGCCCTCGGCACTCCGTCGACGAACTCCACCCGCCGGATCTTCTTGTACGGGGCAACCTGCCCCGCCACGAACGCGATGATGTCCTCGCCGGTCAGTCCCGCCGCGTGCGGCTGCCGGACGACGTACGCCTTCGGGACCTCGTTGCCGTCCTCGTCGTACACGCCGATCACCGCCGCGTCGGCGACGCCGTCGTGGGTGAGCAGCAGCGCCTCCAGTTCGGCCGGGGCCACCTGGAAGCCCTTGTACTTGATGAGCTCCTTGACCCGGTCGACCACGAACAGCCAGCCGTCCTCGTCGACCCGGCCGACGTCGCCCGTGTGCACCCACCCGTCGGCGTCGATCATGGCCGCGGTGGCGTCGGGGCGGCCCAGGTAGCCCTTCATGACCTGCGGCCCCCGGATGGCGACCTCGCCCTCCGCGCCCGGCTCGGCGTCCTTCGCCGGGTCGTCGAGGGACAGGATCCGCATCTCGGTGGAGGGCAGCAGCCGGCCGACGGCCCCAGGCGGCGGGTCCACGGCGTCGAGCGGGACGACGTGGGTGCCCGGGGACAGCTCCGTCATGCCGTACGCCTGCCGGACCGGCGGCAGGTTCAGCCGCGCCGAGCACGCCTCGGCGAGGGAGGCGTCGAGCGGTGCGGCGGCGCTGACGATGTACTCCAGGGACGAGAGGTCGAAGGCGGCGACGGCCGGGTGCTTGGCGAGGGCGAGGACGATCGGCGGGGCGACGTACAGGCCGTTGATGCGGTGCTTCTGGATGGCGGAGAGGAACTGGTCGAGCTCGAAGCGGGGCAGCACCACCACGGTGGCCCCCTGCCGCAGCGGGGCATTCATCAGCGCCGTGAGGCCGTAGATGTGGAAGAACGGCAGGACGGCGAGGATCCGGTCGCCGGGGCCCATCGGGACGAAGGGCTCCAGCTGGGCGAGGTTGGTGGCGATGGACGTGTGGGTGAGCATCACGCCCTTGGGGACGCCGGTGGTGCCGGAGGAGTACGGCAGGGCGGCGACGTCGGTGTCGGGGTCGATGTCGACCCGCGGCTCGGGCGCCGTGGAGGCGAGCATCGTCTGGAGCGAACGGTGCCCCGACGCCGTGTCGCAGACGAGGACCTCCTCGATCCCGCCCGCGAGTTCGGCGGCCCGGCGGGCGGGACCGAGGAGCGGGGAGACGGTGACGATCCAGCGGGCGCCGGAGTCGCGGAGCTGCTTGGCGAACTCCTCCGGGGTGGCCAGCGGATGGACGGTGGTCACGGACGCGCCGGCCCGGGTGGCGGCGTAGAACGCCACCGGGAACAGCACGGTGTTGGGGCTGTGCAGGGCGAGGACGTCGCCCTTGCGGACGCCCGCCTCGGCGAGCCCGGCGGCGATCCGCCGGTGGAAGGTGTCGACCTGGGCGTATGTGAGGGTCAGCTCGCCCGCGCCGTCGATCAGGGCCGGGGTGTCGCCGTGTGCGGCGGCCCGGCCGAGGACGGCCTCGTGGATGGGGAGACGGACGGCCCGGACATCCGCGTACTCGCTGTGAAACACCATGCGTGCCCCCTGGAGTGGTGGAAGGTGGCGTCAGGATCGCGTGTGTCAGTACGACTTGGGGAGACCCAGGGACTGGTGGGATACGTAGTTCAGGATCATCTCCCGGCTGACCGGGGCGATCCGGGCCACGCGGGAGGCCGTGACCAGCTGGGCGAGGCCGAACTCGCGGGTGAGGCCGTTGCCGCCGAGGGTGTGGACGGCCTGGTCGACGGCCTTCACACAGGCCTCTCCCGCCGCGTACTTCGCCATGTTGGCGGCCTCGCCGGCGCCGATGTCGTCACCCGCGTCGTAGAGGAGGGCGGCCTTGCGCATCATCAGCCGGGCCAGTTCCAGCTCGATGTGGGCCTGGGCGAGGGGGTGGGCGATGGCCTGGTGGGCGCCGATCGGCGCCTTCCAGACCTGGCGCTCCTTGGCGTAGGAGACCGCCTGGTCCAGGGCGTAGCGGCCCATGCCGATGGCGAACGCGGCGGTCATGATCCGCTCGGGGTTGAGCCCGGCGAAGAGCTGGAGCAGGCCCGCGTCCTCGTCGCCCACCAGGGCGTCCGCCGGGAGGCTGACGTCGTCGAGGGTCAGCTCGAACTGCTTCTCCTGGGCGGCGAGTTCCATGTCGATGACCTGGCGGCCGAAGCCCGAGGCGTCGCGCGGGACGATGAAGAGGCAGGGCTTGAGACTGCCGGTGCGGGCGTCGGAGGTGCGGCCGACGATGAGGGTGGCGTCGGCTATGTCGACGCCGGAGACGAAGACCTTCCGGCCGCTCAGGACCCAGCCGTCCGCGGTCCTGGTGGCGGTGGTCGTGATGCGGTGGGAGTTCGAGCCGGCGTCGGGCTCGGTGATGCCGAAGGCCATGGTGCGGGTGCCGTCGGCGAGGCCCGGCAGCCACTGGCGCTTCTGCTCCTCGGTGCCGAACCGGGCGATGACGGTGCCGCAGATCGCCGGGGAGACGATCATCATGAGGAGGGGTGCGCCGGCCGCGCCGGCCTCCTCCAGGACGATGGAGAGCTCGGCGATGCCGCCGCCCCCGCCGCCGTACTCCTCGGGCAGGTTCACCCCGAGGTAGCCGAGCTTGCCGGCCTCGGCCCAGAGGGCGGCCCGGTCGAAGCCCCGGCCGTGGCGGTGGCCGAGGGCGGAGACGGCGGAGCGCAGGGCGGTGTGCTCGGGTGACTCGATGACGGAACTGGCGGAACGGACGGAACCGGTCATTGCTCTTCCTCCTGTGCATCGGGCGGTGCGGGCGGTCGGTGCGAGCGGGCGGTGCGGGTGTTGCCGTGTGACGGGTGATGCGGTGCGACGGGTGCGACGAAGCGTCCGTGCGGGGGTTGCGGGGGCGTGCCGGTACGTCGGTCGGGGCCGGGACGGCGCGCCGGTCCGTACGCCGGCCACGGTCAGGCCGGCGGGTGGGACGCGCGCTCCGCAGGTGCGGCGGCCGGTGTGCCCGGCGCGGGCTCCACCTGGACGATGGCGAGCAGGGCTCCGACCTCGACCTGGCGGCCGGCGACCGCGTGGAGCGCGGTGAGCGTGCCCGCGGCGGGGGCGGTGACGCGGTGCTCCATCTTCATGGCCTCCAGCCAGAGCAGCGGCTGCCCGGCCGTGACCGGGTCGCCGACCGCGAGGCCGTCCGCGACCCGGACGACGGTGCCGGGCATGGGCGCGAGCAGCGAACCGGGCGCGGTCTGCTCCCGGGGGTCGGGGAAGCGGGGCAGGGCGGTGAGGCGGTGGGCGCCGACGTGGACGGTGTCGCCGTACCGGGCCACCTCGAAGTCCCGGACGACCCCGTCGACCTCCAGGCGCACCCGGTGCGGAGTGACGCTCACGGCGCGCACGCCCTCGGGGGCGGTGACCGTGTAGCCGCCACCGCGGGAGGGCCGGTAGCGCACCTCGTGCGAACCGTAGGAACGGCTCTCGTCCTGCGAGCGCACGTTGCGCCAGCCGCCGCCGAACCTGCTTGCCCGCCCGGCCGCCTCGGCGAGCGCGGCGGCGACGGCCGCGTGCGCCTCCCCGTCCGGTGCCCGGGTCAGCGCGGCGAGGTTCCGCTCGTAGAAGCCGGTGTCGAGCAGGGCCTCCTCACGGAACTCCTCGTGCCGGAGCGAGGCGACGAGCAGGTCGCGGTTGGTGACCGGTCCGTGGATCCGCGCCCGGGCGAGGGCGCGGCCGAGCTTGCGGACGGCCTCGGCGCGGGTGGGGGCGTGGGCGACGACCTTGGCGAGCATCGGGTCGTAGTGCACGCCGACGGTGTCCCCGGAGGCGAACCCGGAGTCGACCCGGACCCCGCCGTCCGGGAACTCCAGCGCGTGCAGCCGGCCCGTCTGCGGTGTCCACCCCCGCGCCGGGTCCTCGGCGTAGAGGCGGGCCTCCACGGCGTGGCCGCGGGCGGCCGGCGGCTCCGGGGGCAGCGGGACGCCCTCGGCCACCGACAGCTGGAGGGTGACGAGGTCGACGCCGAAGACCGCCTCCGTCACCGGGTGCTCGACCTGGAGGCGGGTGTTCATCTCCAGGAAGTGCGGCCGGCCGTCCGCGACAAGGAACTCGACCGTCCCCGCGCCGACGTATCCGACGGCCTTGGCGGCCCGGGCGGCCAGCTCCACCAGCGACGCCTCCAGCGCCTCCGGCAGGCCGGGTGCCGGCGCCTCCTCGATCACCTTCTGGTGGCGGCGCTGGAGCGAGCAGTCGCGCGTCCCCAGCGTCCACACCGTCCCGTGCGCGTCGGCGAGGACCTGCACCTCGACATGGCGGCCGTTCTCGACGTACGGCTCGACGAAGACCTCGCCGTCGCCGAACGCGCTCGCCGCCTCCGCCGACGCGGCGGCCCGTTCGGCGGGCAGGGCGGCGAGGTCGCGGACGATCCGCATCCCCCGGCCGCCGCCGCCCGCCGCCGCCTTCACCAGCACGGGCAGGTCCGCCTCCGTGACGTCCGTGAGCGGGGCGATGCCCATGAGTTCCTTCGCCCGCGTCTTCGAGGCCATCGCCTCGATCGCGGCCGGCGGCGGCCCGATCCACACCAGCCCCGCGTCCAGGACCCGCCGGGCGAAGTCCGCGTTCTCCGACAGGAAGCCGTAGCCCGGGTGCACCGCGTCCGCGCCCGCCGCGAGCGCCGCCTTCACCACCAGGTCGCCGCGCAGATACGTATCGGCGGGAGCCGCGCCCGGCAGCCGTACCGCCGCGTCGGCCTCCCGTACGTGCAGCGCGTCGGCGTCCGCGTCGGAGTACACCGCGACGGTCGCGACGCCCAGCTCCCGGCAGGTACGGAACACCCGGCAGGCGATCTCGCCCCGGTTCGCGACCAGTACCGACTGAATCATCGAAGCCTCACATTCGGAAGACGCCGAAGCCGCCGCGCGCGCCCTCGACCGGTGCCGTGTGGATCGCGGACAGGCACAGCCCGAGGACCGTGCGGGTGTCGCGGGGGTCGATGACGCCGTCGTCGTACAGCCGCCCCGACAGGAACATCGGCAGCGACTCCGACTCGATCTGCGCCTCGACCATCGCCCGCAGACCGGCGTCCGCCTCGTCGTCGTAGGGCTGCCCCTTGGCGGCGGCCGAGGCGCGCGCGACGATCGACAGCACGCCCGCGAGCTGCTGCGGGCCCATGACGGCCGACTTGGCGCTCGGCCAGGCGAAGAGGAACCGCGGGTCGTAGGCCCTGCCGCACATGCCGTAGTGGCCGGCGCCGTAGGAGGCGCCCATCAGCACGCTCAGATGCGGCACCCGCGAGTTCGACACCGCGTTGATCATCATGGCGCCGTGCTTGATGATGCCGCCCTGCTCGTACTCCCGGCCCACCATGTAGCCGGTGGTGTTGTGGAGGAACACCAGCGGGATGTCCCGCTGGTTGGCGAGCTGGATGAACTGCGCCGCCTTCTGCGACTCGGCGGAGAAGAGGACGCCCTGCGCGTTGGCGAGGATGCCCACGGGATAGCCGTGCAGCGCCGCCCATCCCGTCACCAGGCTCGGCCCGTACAGCGGCTTGAACTCGTCGAAGTCGGAGCCGTCCACGATCCGGGCGATCACCTCGCGCGGGTCGAACGGCGTCTTGAGGTCCCCCGGCACGATCCCGAGCAGTTCGTCCTCGTCGTACTTCGGCGGCTCTGCGGGGGAGACGGGACCGGGGTGCGCCTTGCGGTGGTTGAGCCGGGCGACGATCCGCCGGGCCTGGCGCAGCGCGTCCGCCTCGTCGACGGCGTAGTGGTCGGCGAGCCCGGACGTCCGGGCGTGCATCTCGGCGCCGCCGAGCGACTCGTCGTCGCTCTCCTCGCCCGTCGCCATCTTCACCAGCGGCGGGCCGCCGAGGAACACCTTCGACCGTTCCTTGATCATGACGGTGTGGTCGGACATGCCGGGGACGTACGCCCCGCCGGCCGTGGAGTTGCCGAAGACGACCGCGATCGTGGGGATTCCGGCGGCCGACAGCCGGGTGATGTCCCGGAACAGCGCCCCGCCGGGGATGAAGATCTCCTTCTGGGAGGGCAGGTCCGCGCCGCCGGACTCCACGAGCGCGATGCACGGCAGCCGGTTGGCGTAGGCGATCTCGTTCGCGCGCAGGGCCTTCTTCAGCGTCCACGGGTTGGAGGCTCCCCCGCGCACGGTCGGGTCGTTGGCGGTGATCAGGCACTCGACGCCCTCGACGACGCCGATGCCGGTGACGATCGAGGCGCCCACGGGATAGTCGCTGCCCCAGGCGGCGAGCGGGGACAGCTCCAGGAAGGGGCTGTCGGGGTCGATCAGCAGCTCGATCCGTTCGCGGGCGAGCATCTTGCCGCGCTTGCGGTGCCGCTGGACGTACTTCGCGCCGCCGCCCGCGAGCGCCTTGGCGTGCTCGGCGTCGAGGGCGGCCAGTTTGTCGAGCATGGCGGCGCGGTGGGCGGCGTGGTCGGGTCCGCCCGTGTCGAGGGCGGAGGCGAGGACGGTCACAGCAGTTCCTCCGGGATGTCGAGTACGCGGGCGCGGAGCCATTCGCCGAGGGCCTTGGCCTGGGGGTCGAAGCGGGCCTGGGAGGCGACGCCTTCGCCGAGGAGGCCGGTGACGACGAAGTTCACCGCCCGCAGGCCCGGCAGGTCGTGGCGCACGACGGGGAGACCGGCGGTCTCCGGCAGCAGCAGCCGGAACCGCTCCACGGTCAGGGTGTGCGCCAGCCAGCGCCAGGCGGCCTCGGTCCGCACCCACACCCCGACGTTGGCGTCGCCGCCCTTGTCGCCGCTGCGGGCCCCGGCGACGAGCCCGAGCGGGGCGGGCCGCACCGGGCCGGGCGGCAGCGGCGCGGGCGGGGGCGGCGCGGGCACGGGCTCCAGGACCCGGGTCCGCGCGGGGGCCGGGAGGGTGCGCCGGGTCCCGTCGGGGAGGACGGCGACGTGCGGGACGTCGGCGGCGGGCACGTGGGCGGTCTCGAAGACGCCGTAGGGCGCGCCCTTGCCGGGCGGGGCGGTGACGTGGAAGCCGGGGTAGCTGGCGAGGGCCAGTTCGATGGCGGCGCCGGTGAGGGCGCGGCCGACCGGTTCGGGGGCGGGGTCCCGTACGACGAGGCGGAGCAGCGCGCTCGCGGTCTCCTCGGTGTCGGCGTCGGCCCGGTCGGTGCGGGCCGTCTCCCAGCGGAGTTCGGCGGGACGGGTGCCGGCGCGGTCGAGCGCGTCCTCGATCTGGTGGCGTACGAGCCGGGCCTTGGCGTCGATGTCGAGACCGGTGAGGACGAAGACGACCTCGTTGCGGAAGCCCCCGAGCCGGGTGAGCCCGGCCTTGAGGGTGGGGGGCGGGGCCTCGCCGCGCACGCCGTCGATCCGCACCCGGTCCGGACCCTGCGGGGTGAGCCGTACGGTGTCGAGCCGGGCGGTCACGTCGGGTCCGGCGTAGCGGGCGCCGGCCGTCTCGTAGAGGAGCTGGGCGGTGACCGTGCCGACGTCGACGACGCCGCCGGTGCCGGGGTGCTTGGTGATGACGGAGGTGCCGTCGGCGTGGACCTCCGCGAGGGGGAAGCCGGGGCGGCGGACGTCGTGGCCGGTGAAGAAGGCGTAGTTGCCGCCGGTGGCCTGGGTGCCGCATTCGAGGACGTGCCCGGCGACGACGGCGCCGGCCAGCTTGTCGTGCCACCCCGGTGTGTCCGGGCTCCAGCCGAAGCGCCACTGGGCTGGTCCGGTGACCAGGGCGGCGTCGGTGACCCGGCCGGTGACGACGACGTCGGCCCCGGCGTCCAGGCAGGCGGCGATGCCGGCGCCGCCGAGGTAGGCGTTGGCCGTGAGGGCGCCGTCCGGGGCCGGGAGGAGGTCGCCTTCGACGTGGGCGATCCGGGCGGGGACGCCGAGGCGTTCGGCCAGGGCGCGCAGGGCGTCGGCGAGGCCGGCGGGGTTGAGGCCGCCCGCGTTGGTGACGATCCGGACCCCACGCTCGTGGGCGAGGCCCAGGCCCTCCTCCATCTGGCGAAGGAACGTCCTGGCGTAGCCGGAGGCCGGGTCCTTGAGACGGTCGCGGCCGAGGATGAGGAGGGTGAGTTCGGCGAGGTAGTCGCCGGTGAGGACGTCGAGTTCGCCGCCGGTGAGCATCTCGCGGACGGCGTCGAAGCGGTCGCCGTAGAAGCCGGAGGCGTTGCCGATCCGCAGGACGTCCATCAGGCCCCCCGGGGCGGGCGGCCCGGTCCGGCGGGGCCGGCGAAGGCCTGGGCGATACGGGTCCACCGCTCGGCCTCGGCGCCTTCGGTGGTCAGGGCGGTGTCGTCGCGGTGGACGCGCTGGGTGACGAGGAGGCAGAAGTCGAGGGCGGGCCCGGTGATCCGCTGGGTGGCGTCGGGCGGTCCGAAGAGCCATGTCCCGCCGTCGGGCGCGGTCAGTTCGACCCGGAAGGGCCCGGCCGGCGCCGGGATGCCCCGGACGAGATAGGCGTAGTCGCGGGCCCTGATGCCGATCCACGCCACGTGGCGCAGCCGGGCGGTCGGCTCGGTGGCGACGCCGAGCGCGTCGGCGATGTCCCGGCCGTGCGCCCACGTCTCCATGAGCCGAGCGGTCGCCATGGAGGTGGCGCTCATCGGCGGCCCATACCAGGGGAAGCGGACGCCCTCCGGCGCCGACCGCAGGGCCTCCTGGAGCCGCTCGCGGCCCTCGCGCCAGCGGGCGAGCAGCTCCGCGGGCGGCAGCGCGGCGCCTTCGGCCGCCCCTTCGTCGACGAAGCGGTCGGGGGCGGCCATCGCCTTCTCCGTCTCGCCGGCGAAGGCGTCGGGATCGGTGGCGGCGAGCAGCGCGGCCCGGTCGGTCCAGGCGAGATGCGCGATCTGGTGGGCGACGGTCCAGCCCGCCGCGGGCGTCGGTGCCGCCCACCCCTCCTCGGGCTGCTCCCGTACGAGCCGGTCGACTTCCTCGCTCTCCTCGCGCAGGTCGTCGAGGACGACGGCGGGGTCGGACACGGTGCGCTCCCCTCGGGAAGGGTGGGACACGGGCGTGCCGAGGAGCATGGCAGCGGACAGAGAAACAATCAAGCATGCTTGCTTGGTTAATCGCCGTACAACCTTCCGGGCAGCCGGGTCGTCCAACGGTCGAGCAGGGTCGACGAGCGGGGGACGGACGTATGAGGCGTGATCCGGCACGGACGATGACGGGCGTCGGGGCGGCGGCCCTGTTCCTGGGAGCGCTCACCGCGACGGGTGCGGCGCACGCCGCACCCGTCGCGAACGGCGTGGACGCGAGGGCGACCCTCACGGCGGACGCCAAGGCCGCGGCTCCGGGAAGGACGGTGATCTTCACCGTCGGGGCCGACGTCGTGTCGGGCACGGCGCCCGCGCTGGGCGTGACGATCGCGCTGCCGCGCGGGGTCACGTACGAGAAGTCCGGCAGCCACCCGGCGCTCTGCGCACCCACGACGGACGGGCGCACCCTCACCTGCCGGGCCCGGGGCTCCGAGCAGCACGTGGGAGAGCAGGTGTATCTGAGGCTCGGCGAGGACGTGCCGACGGGCACCACGCTGACCCTCACGGCCACCGCGGACATCGGCGACGCGGTCGACACCAGGCCCGAGGACAACACCGCGACCGCGACGGTCGACGTCCGGACGGGCAACGACGTGGGCGTGGAGTGGAAGGCGCCGTCCGGTTCCGTGCGGCCGGGCGAGACGGTCCGGACCGAGCTGGTCGTGACCAACCACGGACCCGGACGGATCGAGAGCTTCGTGGTGCACCTGTCCCTCTACGGCGACTACCACGGCTACTGGCCGAGGGAGTACGACAAGGCCTGCTGGTCCGACCCCGGCTCCCTCATCTGCGACCTGTACGACGGCCTGGCGCCCGGTGAGAGCCGCGCTCTCCCCTTCACCTGGAAGTTCCCGCAGAAGGCGGCCGGGACGACCTTCCGCGTCCCGGCGGGGCTGTACATCCGCGACATCCTCGACCCCGTGGCGGAGAACGACAGGGACGAGCTGGTGATCCGGATCGCGAAGGGGTCGAAGCCCACGCCGCCGGCCACCCCGCCGACCGCCACCCCGACGACCGGGTCGCCGAGCCCGGAGCCCACCGCGACCCCCGCGCCGACCTCGTCCTCCCCGGCCCCGGCCCCGTCCGTCACCCCGCCGGGCGGCTCCGGATCCGGGGGCGAGCTGGCCCGCACGGGCAGCGGGTCGGTGGCCGCGACCGCCGGTCTGGCCGGGACGCTGATCGTGGCCGGCGGGCTCGCGCTGCTCGTGCGGCCCCGCAAGGTCAGCGGTCGGCCGGACGCCTGACCCGGGTGCGGACGGGTCAGCGGTCGGCCGCGCGCCTGACCTGGGTGCGGACCGCGCCCATGCTGGCCGCGATCACGAGGGCGATGGCCAGGGCGTCCGTCGGGGAGAGGGCCTGACTGAGCACCAGGAAACCGGCGGTCGCCGCGATCGCCGGCTCCAGGCTCATCAGGACCGCGAACGTCGGCGCGGGCAGCCGGCGCAGCGCCAGGAGCTCGAGCGTGTACGGCAGGACCGAGGAGAGCAGAGCGACGGCGAGGCCCAGGCCGATCGTCGACGGCACGAGGAGCGAGTCCCCCGCCTCCGCGATCCCGAGCGGCAGGCTGAGGACGGCGCCGAAGGCCATCGCGAGCGCGAGGCCGTCCGCCTGCGGGAAGCGGCGGCCGGTGCGGGCGCTGAAGACGATGTAGGCCGCCCACATCGCGCCGGCGGCGAGCGCGAACGCCGCGCCCACCGGGTCGAGGCGGTCGAATCCGCCGCCGCCGAGCAGGACGACACCGCCGAGGGCCAGTCCGGCCCAGAGCACGTTCACGAGCCGGCGGGAGGCCACCACGGACAGGATCAGCGGGCCGAGGACCTCCAGGGTGACGGCGGCTCCGAGCGGAATCCGGTCGGCGGCCTGGTAGAAGAGGATGTTCATGCCCGCCATGGCGGTGCCGAAGGCGACGACGGTGCCCCAGTCCGCGCGCCCGTAGCCGCGGACCTTCGGCCGGCAGACGACCAGCAGGACGGCGGCGGCGAGGACCAGCCGCAGGGTCACCACCCCCAGCGCGCCGGCCCGGGGCATCAGCAGGACCGCGAGGGCGGACCCGAACTGCACGGACAGGCCTCCGGTGACCACGAGCGCCACCGGGCCGAGGCGGTTCGCGCGCCCGGCACCGGCGGAGACGGCCGCGGCCTCCGGCACGGAGACGGCGGCGATGTCCTTGACCGGGCTGTCCACCGGCTCACTTCCTCACATGATCATGCGGTTCATCTCAATGCACTTTCAGTACAGAATAGTGCACCCATGCCCGGGTGTCGCGGCACCCGGCCGAGCATCCCCGGGGAGAGCCTCCGACTGTCACGGTACGAGCCCCCGCGCGGCACCGGAAATGCCGAATGGGCTGCGGTTATGCTCGCCGGACATGGGCATCGAGCTGCGTCACCTCCGCTCCTTCCTCGCCATCGCCGAGGAGGGCAACGTGACGAGGGCCGCCGCCCGTCTCCACCTCACCCAGCCCGCCGTCTCCCGCACGCTCGCGGCTTTGGAGAGACACCTCGGCGTCCGCCTCGTCGACCGCTCCACCCACCACCTCGCCCTCACCGCCGAGGGCCGCGCCTTCCACGACCGGGCGGCCGCCGCCGTCGCCGCCTTCGACGCCGCCCTGGACCCGGAGCCCCTGCGCCACCGGCCGCTGCGGCTCGGCCACGCCTGGGCGGCCTTCGGCCCGTACACGACCCCCCTGCTACGGCGCTGGCGGCGCGAGCACCCCGAGACCCCTCTCGACCTCCTCCGCGTCGACGACCGCACCGCCGGACTCGTACGCGGCGAGGTGGACGCGGCCCTGCTCCGCGGCGAGGTGGACGCGCCGGGCCTCGCCACCGAAGAGCTGATCACCGAGACCCGGGTCGCCGCACTGCCGGCGGACAGCCCCCTGGCGGGGCGCGAGAGCGTGCTCCTCGCGGACCTCGCCCGCGAGACCGTCGTCCTCAACACCGTCTCCGGCACGACCACCCTCGACCTCTGGCCCAGCGCGCCCCGCCCCGTCGGCACGCTCACCGTGGCCAACACCGACGACTGGCTCGCCGCGATCGCCGCGGGCCGGGGCGTCGGCGTCTCGGCCGCCTCGACGGCGGACATGCACCCGCATCCGGGCGTCGCCTACCGCCCTCTTCTGAACGCGCCCCTCGTCCACACCGTCCTCGCCTGGCGGGACGCGGCCCCGCATCCGGCGATCGGGGCGCTGGTCGCCCTCGCCCGCGAGATCACCCGGAGCCCGGGACCCGGCCCGGGACCCGGCCCCGACGACGGGCTCCGGAGACCGTCCGGCCACACCCCGGGCCGGGTGGAGGACGAGAGCGGCCCCTCCCCTTCGGGCCGGGTGCGGGACTAGACCGGCACGCGCTCCACCGTCGCGAACGGCTCCCCGTGCCCCGGGACGATCACGTCCGACGCCGCCATCACCCGGAGGCGCGAGGTGCGCAGCGTGTCGCGGTCCGGGGCCACCGGGTCGTCCGCCGGGCCGTCCGGGCGCCACCACAGGTCACCGACGAAGGCCACCACACCGTCCGCCGTACCGGCCAGGAGGGTGATGTCCTCGGCGCTGTGGCCGGGGGTACGGATCAGCCGCAGGGAGCCCGTGAGTTCGTGGCCCTCGGCGTCCCGGTCGGTCCACTGGTCGTCGAGGTACTCCGCCTTGTGGTCATGGACGCGGGCCCGCCCGAAGAGGCCGACGTTCATGGTGTTGTCGGGGTGGTGGTGGCTGAGCACGACATCGGTGATGTCGTCCGGCCCCAGGCCCAGTTCGGCGAGCGGCCCGAGGATGCGGTCGCGGTGGGCCACCATGCCCGGGTCGACGATCACATGCCGGTCGCCGTCTCGCACGTACGAGACGGTGGCGGCGACGCCGGGGCCGGTGGAGAGCGTGTAACCGGTGGTCAGGACGGTGTAACGAGCGCTGGTGCCGAGCGGCTTCTCTGTCATGCCCCCACTCTCGCCGGGCCCGGAGCCGGTCACGAGTGGCCGTTCTGCCACCGATCGCGGGTTTCGTGCCAGCCCGTGGCACACTCCCCGCATGAAGGTCGCTGCCTACGCCCCGCCGCGCGTCGGCATGCTCGCCGTCGGTCTCGTCGCCGAGGTCTTCGGCGCCCGCGCCCCCGGCCTGCCGCGGTTCGACTTCGCCCTCTGCACCGAACGTCCCGGACAGGTCCCCACCGACCTCGGCGTGCCGCTCGCCGTCGAGCAGGGACTCGACCGGATCGCCTCCGCCGACCTCGTCCTCGCCCTCCCGTGGGCCGACTTCCGCACCCCGCCCCCCGACCCCGTGCTCGACGCCCTGCGGGCCGCCCGCGCCCGCGGCGCGCTGGTCGGGGCCCACTGCGTGGGGACGTTCGCGCTGGCCGCCGCCGGGCTGCTCGACGGGCTGCGGGCCACCACGCACTGGCGGTTCGCCGATCTCCTCGCCCGCCGCCACCCGTCCCTCACCGTCGAACCCGACGCGCTGTACGTGGACGAGGGCCGGATCCTCACCGGCGCGGGCGCCGCCGCCGGGTTCGACCTGTGCCTGCACCTGCTGCGCCGGGAGTACGGGGCCGCCGCCGCCAACGCCGTGGCCCGTGACCTCGTGCTGCCCCCGCACCGCGACGGAGGGCAGGCGCAGTACCTCGCGGCCCCCGTCCCCGAGGACGGCGAGGACGAACGGCTCGCGGACGTCCTCGCCTGGGCCCGCGCGCACCTCCACGAACCGCTGCCGGTCGCGGAGCTGGCCCGGCGCGCGCTGATGAGCCGCCGCTCCTTCGCCCGCCGCTTCACGGCCGCGACGGGCACGACCCCGCACGCCTGGGTGCTGGGCCTGCGGCTCGCCCGGGCGGAGGAACTCCTGGAGACGACCGACCTGCCCGTCGAGGAGGTCGCCCGTCGCGTCGGGTACGGCAGCGCTGCCGTCCTGCGCGAGCAGTTCGTCCGCCGCCGGGGCGTCCCGCCCCGCACCTACCGCCGCACCTTCGGCCGCACCCCGGACCGCGGGGCCCTCCCGGGCGGGACGCCGGCCCGGGAGACCGCGATGGGCGGGGCACCGGACCGCGGAGCCCCGGCTCCCTGACCCCGTGGCCGCCCCGGGCACGGCCCGGCCCGGGACTCCCGTCGGCCCCCGGGGCCCGCCGCCCCCGTCCTACCGCCCCTCCTCCTCGCCGGAGGTCAGCGCCTCCGCCAGGACCTCCGCCAGGTGGCGGGCCCGGTGGTCGGTCAGGTGGCCGATCTGGGTGCGGCAGGAGAAGCCGTCGGCGAGGACGACGGCGTCCCCGCCGTCCGCCGCCGCCGTCCGGAGCGCGGGCAGGAGCTGGTCCTCGGCGCACGCCACGGACACCTCGTAGTGGCCCGGCTCGAAGCCGAAGTTGCCCGCCAGACCGCAGCAGCCCCCGCTCAACTCGCCCACGAGCCCCGCCCGTCGGCGCAGCACACGCTCGGCCGAGTCGCCGAGCACCGCGTGCTGGTGGCAGTGGGTCTGCCCGACGACGCGCCGGTCGAGCCGCGGGGGCTCCCAGCCGGGCGCGAACTCCTCCAGGGCCTGGGCGAAGGTCCGTACGGACGAGGCGAGCCGGGCCGCGCGCGGGTCGTCCGGCAGCAGCTCCGGCAGGTCCGTGCGCAGGGCCGCGGCACAGGACGGCTCCAGGACGACGACCGGCGCCCCGAGCACCGGGTCCATCACGTCCAGGGTCCGTCGCATCGTCGCCCGGGCGCGGTCCAGCTGGCCGGTCGAGACGTAGGTCAGGCCGCAGCAGACCCGTCCCGGCGGCAGGCCCACACCGACGCCCGCCGCGCCCAGGACCCGTACCGCCGCCTTGCCGACCCGCGGCGCCAGGTGGTTGGTGAACGTGTCGGGCCACAGCAGCACGTCCGACGACGGTCCGAGCCTCGCCCCGAACCAGGAGACGAAGCTCCGGGCGGCCACCCTCGGCAGCGGCCGTTCGGGGGCGGAGCCCGCCAGGCGGGCGGCGAAGGGCAGCATCCGCCCGATGTTCAGGGCCGGCCCGAACCAGCGCAGCCACTCCGGCAGCCGGCCCATCGACAGATGCGCCCGCGGCCTGCGCCGCCCTTCGTAGTAGCGGTCGAGGAACTCCGCCTTGTACGCGGCCATGTCGACGCCCACCGGGCAGTCGCTCCTGCACCCCTTGCACGACAGGCACAGATCCAGCGCCTCCCGCACCTCCTCCGAACGCCAGCCGTCCGTGACGACCTCCCCGAGGGCCATCTCGTGCAGCAGCCTGGCCCGTCCCCGGGTCGAGTGCCGCTCCTCCCCCGTCGCGCGGAACGAGGGACACATGACGCCCGGCCCCGTGCTCGGCCCCTCCACCCGGCACTTGGCGACCCCCACACAGCGGACGACCTCGGGGACGACCACGGGCAGACCGGTGAAGCGGAGGTTCTCGTCCAGCCGGGCCGGCCGCACCAGCGTGCCCGGGTTCAGACCGCCGTCCGGGTCCCACAGGTCCTTGACCTCGCCGAAGAGCCGGACGAGGCCCGGGCCGTACATCCGCGGCAGCAGTTCGGCCCGCGCCTGCCCGTCCCCGTGCTCCCCCGACAGCGAGCCGCCGTGCGCGACCACCAGGTCCGCGACCGCCTCCGAGAACTCCCGGAACCGCCCGACGCCCGCCCCCGTCCACAGGTCGAAGTCGACGCGGACGTGGACGCAGCCGTCACCGAAGTGCCCGTACGGCGTCCCGCGCAGCCCGTACTCCTTCAGCAGGGCCCGGAACGCGCGCAGATACGACCCCAGGCGGGCGGGTGGCACCGCGCAGTCCTCCCACCCCGGCCAGGCCGCCGTCCCGTCGGGCATCCGGGTCGCCGTTCCGGCGGCGTCCTCGCGGATCCGCCACAGCGTGCGCTGCCCGGCCGGATCCGTCACCACCGCCGCGTCCAGGGCGTCCGCCGCCCGGACCAGGGACCGCGCCGCCGGCTCCCCGTCCATCTCGACGAAGAGCCACGCCCCGCCCCTGGGCAGCCCGACCGGGTCCCGCACCAGGTCGGCGGCCATCCCCTCCACCGTCAGCGGGCCGTGCGCGAGGAGCCCCGCCGCCGCGTCGGCCGCCGCGCTCTCGTCGGCGTACCCGAGGACGGCCAGCACGGGCGAGGCCGGCGCCTCCACCAGCCGCACGGTCGCCTGGGTCAGCACCCCCAGCGTGCCCTCGCTCCCGCAGAACGACCGGGCCACGTCCGCGCCCCGCTCCGGCAGCAGCGCGTCGAGCGCGTAGCCGGAGATCCGGCGGGGCAGACCGTCCGGATAGCCGGTCCGCAGCGCCGCCAGGTGCGCCCCGATCAGGTCCCGCAGACCGTCCGGCGCGCCCCGCCAGTCCCGGCCGAGGCGCAGCGCTGTCCCGCCGTAGGTGAGGACGTCGAGCTCCCGGACGTTGTCGGCGGTGGTTCCCCAGGCCACCGAGTGCGCCCCGCAGGCGTTGTTGCCGATCATCCCGCCGAGGGTGCAACGGCTGTGGGTGGACGGGTCGGGTCCGAAGGTGAGCCCGTGCGGGCGGGCCGCCTCCCGCAGCCGGTCGAGGACGAGCCCCGGCTGGACGACGGCCGTCCGGGCCTCGGGGTCCAGGGAGACGACGGCGCGCATGTGGCGGGTGAAGTCGAGCACGACGCCGGTGCCGGTCGCCTGTCCGGCGATGGAGGTGCCGCCGCCGCGCGCGACCACCGGAACGCCGAAGTCCCGGCACAGGGACAGGGCCGCCGCCACGTCCGCCGCGTCGCGGGGGGCGACCACCCCGAGCGGTACCCGGCGGTAGTTGGACGCGTCCATCGTCGTCAGGGCACGCGCGGTGGTGCCGAAGTCGACGTCTCCGGCGACGGCGACGCGGAGCGCCGCTTCCAGTCCTTCGTCTCTTCCCACCAGGTCAGGATGGACCACTCGTCGTCTCATCCGCCGTCTCATCCGGCGGACATCGTCTGACGCGGCCCTTCCGACCGGATACGCTCCGTCTCGTGGCTGAGATCCGGATTCCCGCTGACATCAAGCCCGCCGACGGCCGTTTCGGCGCGGGCCCCTCCAAGGTGCGTACGGAGGCGCTGGACGCCCTGGCCGCCACCGGCACCTCTCTCCTCGGCACGTCCCACCGCCAGGCCCCGGTCAAGAACCTGGTCGGCGAGGTACGTGCCGGAGTGCGTGACCTCCTCTCGCTGCCCGAGGGCTACGAGGTGATCCTGGGCAACGGCGGCTCGACCGCCTTCTGGGACATCGCGACCCACGGGCTGATCGAGTCGAAGTCGCAGCACCTCACCTTCGGCGAGTTCTCCTCCAAGTTCGCGAAGGCCGCGAAGCTGGCCCCCTGGCTGGCCGAGCCGACCGTGATCTCCTCCGACCCGGGCACCCACCCGGAGCCGAAGGCCGAGGCGGGCGTCGACGTCTACGCGTTCACCCACAACGAGACCTCCACCGGTGTCGCGGCCCCGGTCAAGCGGGTCGCCGGCGCCGACGAAGGCGCGCTGGTCCTGGTCGACGCGACCTCCGGCGCGGGCGGCCTGCCGGTCGACATCACCGAGTCGGACGTCTACTACTTCGCCCCGCAGAAGTCCTTCGCGGCCGACGGCGGTCTGTGGCTCGCGGCGTTCTCCCCGGCCGCCCTGGAGCGCGCGAAGAAGATCCACGAGTCCGGCCGTCACATCCCGGAGTTCTTCTCCCTGCCGACGGCGATCGACAACTCGCTGAAGAACCAGACGTACAACACCCCGGCCCTGTCGACCCTCTTCCTGCTCAACGAGCAGCTGAAGTGGATCAACGGCCAGGGTGGTCTGGACTGGGCCGTGGCCCGTACGAAGGAGTCGTCGCAGAACCTGTACGGCTGGGCCGAGGACTCGAAGCACGCGACGCCCTTCGTCACGGACCCGGCGAAGCGCTCGCAGGTCATCGGCACGATCGACTTCTCCGACGAGATCGACGCGGCGGCGGTCGCCAAGGCGCTGCGCGCCAACGGCATCGTGGACACCGAGCCGTACCGCAAGCTGGGACGCAACCAGCTGCGGGTGGCGATGTTCCCGGCGGTCGACCCGGCGGACGTACAGGCGCTGACGGCCTGCATCGACTACGTGATCGACAAGCTCTAGCGGTTCTCAGGGCGAGGGGCCCGGCGGTGACACGCCTCCGGGCCCCTCGCCGTGTCCCGCTCCCCCGTCCTCACCCGGGCGCGCTCAGCCGGACTGGGCCTTCACGTGGTCGATCACCTCGTTGAACTCGACGGTCGGCGAGAACTCCACGACGTCGACGTCCTCCAGCGCCTCGGGCGCGTGCCCGGGACCCCAGTAGTAGGCCTGACCCGCCTCGTAGGTCTCCTCGCCCGAGGCGGTCCGCATCCTGATCCGGCCGCTCAGCAGATAGCCCCAGTGGGGGCACTGGCAGAGGTCGCCTTCCAGCCCCTTGAGCGCCGGCCCCATGTCGGTGCCCTTCGGAAGGTGGATGAAGGCGACGGTCATGTCGCCTCCGGCCTCGCGCATACGGAAGTCCAGTCCCCCGCCCTCCATGGCGACGGGGGTGTCCTCGCGAGTGAATCCGGTCATGGTTCCTCCACGCCTCTCACGACCGGTCCGGTCCCGGCGTCGGGTCCTCCGGTCCCCGGCGACCGGTCTCCTTCCAGTCTCGACCCGGGGGCGCTCCGGGTCGACGCGGGCAGGTCGGCGGCGGTCGGCCCCGACGCGAAGGACGGCTCCCCCCCGGGGCGGCGGCGGTCAGCCCCGGCGCAGGAGACGCTTTCCGCCGATGACCAGGGCGGTCGCGAGGCCGAGGACGATCACGCCGGTCGTGAAGTCGCCCTGCTCGCTCTCCTGCCCGCTCGTCCCGCCCTCGCCGTTCCCCGCGTCGTCCCCGCCGCCGGGCGGGGTGGTGGCCCCTCCGGGGGCCGACGGGGCCGGGTGACCGCCCGCCTTCCCCACCTCGACCCGCACGACCCGGCTGTCCTTGCCCTCCGAGCCGAACATCAGCGCCGAGCCGTCCTTCGTGTACGTCACCGACTCCGCCTGCCCCTGGAACGGCGCGCCCACGGACTCCCCCTCGCCCACGATCCGGCCGTCCTTCCAGCCGTAGGCCCGGGCGGAGAAGTACCCGCGCAGGACGAGCGTCCCGCCGTCCGGCGAGAAGGCCCCGTCGGTCACCCACGGCACCTCGCCGATCCGCCGGAAGACGTTGGTGCCGGCCGAGGAGAGCCGCTCGGGGCCGGCGTAGAGGCCGCCGCCGTCCTCGTTCTTGCTGGCGATGTAGACCCGGCCGGTTTCGGGATGGACCATCAGCGCCTCGGCGTTGCGGGCGCCGTCGGCGTACTTCACGTCGTACTGCCTGGCCTGGACGGTCTGGTCCTTCAGCTCCTTCGGCTCGGGGAAGCGGTAGATCCACACGTGGTCCCAGGAGCCGTCGAGGTTGTCGCCGATGTCGCCGACGTAGATGTCCCCGTCGGGGCCGACGGAGACGGCCTCCATGTCCCGGGGGGTGCCGACGCCCTTCATGGTGAGCGTCGCGACGGTCTCGCCGGTACGGGAGTCGATGCCGTAGATCAGCGGGGCGTCCTGGTCGTTGTGCGTCCAGTAGACGCCGGGGTGGGCGCGGCTGGCGGCGAGACCGCTGGACTCGGTGATCCGGGCGTCCTTGACCGTGAAGTCCCGGTCGGCCTCGGCGGCCCCGGCCGGGCCGGCCGCGGAGAGCAGGAGGAGGACCGCGGCACCGGAGGCGTACAGGAGCGAGCGCATGGCCCAAGCCTGCCACGGGCGCCGACGGGGCCGCCCCCGGGTGACCGGGGGCGGCCGTCGCACGGAGGACGGTCCGGCAGCGGGCCCACGAGCCATCCACGGGCCGTTCGCGCCGGTGGTCGCCTCAGGAACCGCGGCCGGGCGGCCGCGCCGGTGGGCGCGGCCCTCGGACCGGGCCGCGCGCCGCGGTCGACCGAGCCGCGCCGCGGCCGTCAGCAGCCGGAGCCGTAGGCCACGGTCGGCAGCCGGAGCCGCGCGCCGCGGTCAGCAGCCGGAGCCGGCGGTCGCCGCCGAGGCGGCGAAGCGCTTCTTCGCGACCGGCTTGGCCGCCTTCAGCTCCGCGGCGAGCAGTTCGGCGGCCTGGCCGGCCAGCCGGTCCTCCAGGGCGGCGATGGCGTTCGCGCCGGCCGCCGGGCCGGCTGCGGGCGCCTTGACGGCCTTCGCCGTCCGGTGGGCGCGGCCCTCCAGTTCGCCGTTGCCGATGATCCCGGCGTCGTAGGGGATCTCGGACCCTCCGCCGAGGCCGCGCCAGCGTGCGGGCTCGGGCTCGTCTCCCGGCGCGCACCGGGCCTCCTCCCAGACCATGGCCATGATGTAGGAGTGCCCCGTCTCCACACGGGGCCGCTCGTGCATGGCCATCTTCCGCGGGGCGTCGACGGCGCCGTCGCGGAACTGCCATCCGAACGCGTGGTAGTTCCACGTCTTCGGCGCCTGTCGCGTGGCGCCGTTCCGGGACCACAGCACCTTGTCGATCCGCAGGGTGACCTGGCGTCCGATGACCCCCTCGCCGCGGTCGACCTCCTGGCGGCTGGGCGGGAGCCGCCGTTCGGCGACGGCGGAGACCACGACGACGTGGTCGGCGTAGGTGACCCAGTCCTCGGCGGTCGTGCTGGGCAGGTGGTCGGCGGCCTCGCCCAGGATCACGCCGTCGGCGGACCGGTCCTGCGCGGCGGGTCCGTCCGGGACGGTCAGCAGGGAGGCGGTCACTGCGGCGGTGACGACCGCGGTGACGACGGCCGTCGCTCCGGCGGCCGCGATACGTGTACGGCGTCTCACGGTTCCCCCTAGAAGACGGAGTTGATGTTGTCCCGGTTGTTGGCCCCGAGGCCGACACCGTCACCCACGGGGGTCACCATGCAGCCGAGGGCCGTGTTCGTGTTGGTGAGCCGGGGAGACGCCTGCTGGCCGTGGACGAGGCCGATGGCGTGACCGGTCTCGTGGCAGGAGAGGCCGCGCGAGTAGTAGCCGGCCCCGCGGATACGGATGTACTGCTGGTCGCAGCCGTACGAGCTGCCGTCCACCGCGTCGTTGCACCAGGTGACGCCGTCCGAGCTGTCGGACAGGTTGGTCGAGCCCTCCTGGTAGACGATGTCGGTCTCCGCGTCGCCGCTGAAGACGGGCGAGGAGTCGTACGAGATCGTCAGGTCCGTGGGCCCGTAGTCGTTGCTCATGGTGCTCTGGACGGCGGTCCGGTCGGGAGACTCCAGTTCGTACTCGCCGCCGCTGTCCATGTAGTAGCTGACGGCCGCGTTGTCGGTGCGGCAGCTGATCTGGCCGTCACCGCCGTCGGGGTCGTTGTGGCAGGTTCCCGTGTTGTTGGCGGTGGGATGGATGTTGTCGGTGGTGGCGGCCCAGGCCACCCCGGCACCGATCCCGACCGTCAGCGCGACGGCGAAGGTGGTCCATCTCGCGGCGCGGCGGCGCTTGTCCCTGCCGGTGGTGGCGTCGGTGGCTCTGTCCGTGGCTATCGGCACGGTTCCCCTTCTTCGTGCGGTCAGTGTCACTTCGGTGATCTGTTGCACGCGGGAGACAGTAACCCCTCGACCACGCTTCGCGGAGGGCAATTTCGTTACACGCAAAGGGAGTTGGGGCCCGGCTGGGGTCATTCCGCGACACGGGAGGACGTCCCGGCCGAAGGCGGGACGTGCCGTGTCGGTCCGGTGCCGTGTCGGGGATCACGTCGCAGGGCGCCGCCGCCGTCGGTGATGATGGGCGCCATGCGTTTCATGTTCGTCGGTGACAGTTGCACGATTGGCAGTGCCGGCGACTGCACGTGGCGCTACCGGATGTGGCAGCACCTGGAGTCCGGGTTCGGCGGACCGTACGAGATCGTCGGCCCGCGCACCGAGCTGTACGACAAGGCCGCCGGGGCGCCCCTCTCCCATGACTACGCCGATCCGGCGTTCCCCGCCGCCGCCCGGCGCCACCTGGCGGGCTGGGGCGAGGGCTGGCTGCACATGGCGCCGCTGATCGGCGAGGCGGTGACCACCACGAGGGCGGACGTCCTGCTGGTCTTCCTGGGCCTGATAGACCTCGGTTTCTACACGAACAGCGATCAGACCGCCGCCAGTGTCCGCGCCTTCGTGGCAGCGGCCCGGGCGGCCAACCCGCACGTCAAGGCCGTCCTGATGCCGGTCATCCCCAACGTCCGGGCCGAGTCCGACGCGCCCTTCGCCGCCGAGTGCGACCGCTTCAACGTACTGCTCGCGAAGACGGTCGCCGACCTGGACACGGCGGCCTCCCCGCTGCTGCTCGCCACCACCCCGGAGTCGTACGACCTCCGCGCGGACACCTACGACGGCACGCACCCCGGCCCGACGGGCGAGCACAAGCTGGCGGGCGCGTTCGCGGACGCCATGCACCAGGCGTGGGGCCTCGGCGCTCCGTACGGAGCGCCGGCCGCCACCCGCTGAGGACCGCCCGCCCAGCCGTTCCCGCGAGCGCCGGCCGGATGACGGCGGATCCTTCGTGCGGCGAGCGGAGGGCCGACGGCCGTCTCACGCCGAGCCTGTGAGGCGGTTCGCCAGGGTGGACAGGGTGTACGCGCCGATGCCGAGGACGACCTCCAGGGCGTTCCTGCGGTCGTAGCCGTGCCGGAGGAAGCGGTGCAGCTCGTCGTCGCCCACCGCGCCGGACGAGGCGAGCACCGCACAGGTGAAGCGGTGTATCGCCGCCAGCCGTTCGGGATGCTCCGCCGGGCCGAGAGCGGCCAGCTTCTTCTCGTGCAGCGCGATGCACAGATGGCACTGGTGGCGGTGGGCGACCGCGAGGACGACGGTCTCGCGGGAGTGCGGTTCGAGGGTCGTGGACTCGAACTTCGCGCTCAGTTCGAGGAAGCCGTCGAGCGTGTGCGGGGACTCCGCCATGCGGGCGACCGCCTGCGGGAGGTGACCCCAGGCGGCGGTCACGGCCTCCATCGCGGGGCGGGCGGCGGGCGGGGCGGTCTCCACGGTGTGGTCGGTGAACAAGGCGACTCCAGGGCGAGAGGAAGGGACCGGGGCGAGAGAGGCGCGCGGGAGGACGTGCGGGGGCAGCGTGCGGCGGCGCGCGGGAGGACGTAGAATCGACAACATGGTTGACCATGCCGAGGAGAGAAACGTAAACCAGGTTGTCGAAGAGGGCAAGGGGTACGAGCTGCCGTTCCTCCTCTTCGCCGGCTTCCGCACGCTCATCGACCGGCTCCACGCCGAGCTGGCCGGTCAGGGCCACCCCGGCCTACGCCCGGCCTACGGCTTCGCCATGCAGGCCATCGGCCCCGGCGGGGCGACCGCCAGCGAGATCGGGCGGCGGCTCGGCGTCTCCAAGCAGGCGGCGGGCAAGACCGTCGACCGGCTCCTCGACCTGGGCTACGCCCAGCGCACCGACGACCCCGCCGACGCGCGCCGCAAGCTCGTCCGGCTCACCCCGCGCGGCTTCGACGCCCTCGCGCGCTCGGCCGCGATCTTCGACCGGCTGCGCGCGGAGTGGACGGACGCCCTCGGCGCGGGGCGCGTAGGGGACCTGGAGAACGCGCTGCGGACCGTCGTGCCGCCGGAGACGGCGTACCGCCTCGACGCCACGAGCTGGCTCGGCGGCACCTGACCGACGCCGCGCCCACCCTGGCGCGCCCGGCGGCACGCCGCCCCCTCCCACCGGCCCCTGCTCGCACCGAGTTCTTCCTCGCGCCGAGTCCCTTCCTCGCGGCGGCACCCCTGGCGCCGCCCTAGGCCGGCCCCCGCCCGTACATCGCCGCGATCGACTGGGCGACCGTGTCCCCGTTCGCGTCCCGGCCCGTCTCGTCCGCCCCCAGGAACCACGGGAACGTCTGGTGGTGCAGCGTCACCTGCGACGGCTCCAGGAGGCCGCCCACCGCCCGCCCCGTCCCGTCGCAGGCCGTCGCCGACCCCGTCGCGGCGTAGAGGTCGACGAAATGGGCGCCGTGCCGCTTCGCCTTCTCGGCCATCAGGGTGTTCAGCCGGGCCTGGACCGTGTCGTCGAGCAGCGGCCACGCGGCCTCCGGCACGTCCGCGAGCGGACGGTCGGCGCCCCCCGGGAGGTCCGTGCGGCACAGCGCCCGGTCCTTCGGGACCAGCCGCGGATAGCCCACGAGCACGACGTCGGCCGAGGGGGACTCGCTGGAGATCTCCGAGAACAGCTTGTCCAGGTCCTTGCCGGTCTCCTCGAAGCGCGCCTCCAGCCAGGCCGCGCCCGCGCCGCGGGCGAAGTACGCGGCGCACTCGCCCGCCGGGGACCCCGGGTCCACGGGGGCGTCCGGAAGGAGCGAGCCCTCCGTCCCGCGCAGGCGCGCGGAGCACTGCTTGAGCACCTGTCCGACGCCCGCCGTGCCGGCGCCGAGGCCCACGACGACCAGCCGGGTCTCCTTCGTCAGGGCACGCTTCTGGGGGGCGGCGCTCAGGCCGCCGCCGAGGTCCTGCGGCTCCCAGACGTGGTTCAGCCGGGCGCCCGCGCAGGACACGTCCGCCGTGATGTCGAGCAGGATCGACTGATCGGCGAGCTGGTCCTCGATCACGTCGGGAAGGTTCTCCCGCGCCCGCACGCACAGCAGCGCGCCGTCCTCGACGGGGGCGATGCCGTAGCCGCCGATCGACGCGTCGCCCAGGAAGGCCGCCGGCACCGGCCCGGCCGGCACCGGAGCACCCGCACCGGACCGCGGTCCCGGGCCGGGCTCCGGTCCGGCGCCCCCGGTCCCTCCCCCCACCACCGCCATCAGCAACGCCACCGCCGCGCACGCCGTGCTCCTCAGCCCCATGCCCGCATTGAAGCGCGCCGGACGGACGGACTCGCCGCGTCCAGGCCCGGCTCACCCGGAGGAGCGATACGGCCGAAATCAAACCCTTGCTTCGAGCGCACTCCAACGCCTTGGCTGTATGTCCATGAAGTACACGCAGCTCGGACGCACCGGACTCAAGGTCAGCCGACTCGTCCTCGGCACGATGAACTTCGGCCCGCAGACCGACGAGGCCGACAGCCACGCCATCATGGACGCCGCGCTCGACGCGGGGATCAACTACTTCGACACCGCCAACGTCTACGGCTGGGGCGAGAACAAGGGCCGTACCGAGGAGATCATCGGCACCTGGTTCGACCAGGGCGGCGACCGCCGCGACCGGACCGTCCTCGCCACCAAGGTCTACGGCAACATGGCGGCCGACGGGGAGGTGTGGCCGAACCACGACCGGCTCTCCGCCGTCAACATCCGCCGGGCCGTCGAGGCCAGCCTCAAGCGCCTGCGGACCGACTACATCGACATCTACCAGTTCCACCACATCGACCGCCGGACCCCCTTCGAGGAGATCTGGCAGGCGATCGACGTGCTGATCCAGCAGGGCAAGATCCTCTACGCCGGTTCCTCCAACTTCCCCGGCTACAAGATCGCCCAGGCCAACGAGGCCGCCGCCCGGCGCGGCGCCGTCGGCCTCGTCAGCGAGCAGTGCCTCTACAACCTCGCCGAGCGGCGCGCCGAGATGGAGGTCATCCCGGCCGCGCAGGAGTACGGCCTCGGGGTCATCCCCTGGTCGCCGCTGCACGGCGGCCTGCTCGGCGGCGTCCTGAGGAAGGAGAGCACGGGCAAGCGGCGGGCGTCCGGGCGGTCGGCGGACGCGCTGGCCAACACCTCCGTACGCGCGCAGGTGCAGGCGTACGAGGATCTGCTCGACAAGCACGGGATCGAGCCCGGCGAGGCGGCCCTGGCCTGGCTGCTCACGCGGCCCGGCGTGACCGGCCCGATCGTCGGCCCGCGCACCGCCGAGCAGCTGCAGAGCGCGCTGCGGGCCGTCGAGCTGGAGCTCTCGGAGGAGGTGCGGGCCGGTCTCGACGAGATCTTCCCGGGCCCGGGGCCGTCCCCGGAGGCCTTCGCCTGGTGACGGGTGCGCCGGTCACCGGGCCGGACGCGAAGCCGGTCACCGGGCCCACCGCGCCGGTCCCGGGCAGGGCGGCGGGCGCGGTCGACCGGCCGCCTCACACGACGGAGGCCACCGCGATGATCGCGAACATCAGGACGAGTACGCCGGCCATGATCCGGTTACGGGTTTTGGGGTCCACCCCTCGAGGTTAACCCGCCCCGCCCAGCGGCCAGGCGCCGACCTTCTCGTACCGCGGCTGTTCTCCCGGCACACCGCTCACCGGGAGACGGCTGCGGACGAGCGCCAGCTCCCCCACCTGCCAGCGGCTGCCCTCGAAGGGGGCGAGCACGTCGAGGAAGGGGCGCAGGTCCGTGTCCACGCGGGCCCGGGCGATCGTCAGGTGCGCCTGGTAGCGGCGGTGCTCGTCCATCGCCACGCCCGCCCGCCGCGCGGCGGCGTCGGCACGCTCGGCCAGCAGCCGCAGCTCGTCCAGACCGCCGGCCGCCCCCACCCACAGGGCGCGCCGGCCGAAGTGACCGCCTCCGTGGAGGCGCAGCGGGAACGGCGCGGTGCGGTGGGCGGCGCGGGCGAGGCGCTCGTGGAGGTCGGGGAGCAGCTCCTCGTCGACCTCGCCCATGAAGGCGAGCGTGAAGTGCCAGCCGGGCCGTGAGGTCCAGCGCAGAGCGTCGGCGCCGGGGAGGTGGGCCAGGCGGTCGACCACCCCGGCGAGCTCGTCGGTCGCTTTCCCGGGCGGCAGTACGGCAGCGAAGAGCCTCATGGGGAGAGTCTGGCAGCGGTCGGGGCCCGGCTCCCTGATCAGGCCCGGGGAACCGGTCGATATGCGGGGCGGGGCCGGGGAGGCAGGCCCTACCCTCGGGCGGATGGAGATCCGAATCAGGAAGGGCGGGGCGGACGACGTACCCGCGATACTCGCGATGCTCGACAGCGCCGTCGCCTGGCTGAACGGCAAGGGCATCACCGACCAGTGGGGCACCGAGCCGTGGTCGGCGCGGCCGAAGGCGGTGCGCCAGGTCGAGGAGACGGTGCTGGAGGGCAGCCCGTGGATCGCCGAGATCGACGGTGTCCCGGCGGGCACGCTCACGCTGACGCCGCATCCCGGTCCCCATGTGGCGCGGGTGGAGGAGCCGGAGCTGTACGTCCGGCTGCTGACGATCGACGGCCGCTTCCACGGGCGGGGCGTCGGCGCGGCGCTGCTGGCGCACGCGGCCGAGGAGACGCGGCGGCAGGGTCTCTCCCTGCTGCGGGTCGACTGCTTCGCGGGCAGCGAGGGGCGGCTGGTGGCGTACTACGAGAGCCAGGGCTTCACGCCGACGGAGCCCTTCACGGTGGGCGAGTGGCGCGGCCAGGTCCTGGAGCGCCGGGTCTGACCGGCGGGCGCGCGAGGAGGGGTGAGGGGCTTCTCCCGGGCCCCTCGCCCCTCGCCCCGATCACGCCGCCGTGGCCAGGCGCTCGCGGGCCTCGCGGGCCACGACGCGGACCCGCGGGTGGCCGCGGCGCCACGCGAACGACATCCTCAGGCCGCCGATCTTCGCCAGGATCAGGGCGATGACGACGGCCGCCGTCAGGCTGACCAGCCCGCCGGTCGCGAAGCCTGCCCGGGCGCCGTAGGTGTCGGTCACCCAGCCGAGCAGCGGGGCCCCGATCGGGGTGCCTCCGACGAAGATCATCATGTACAGGCTCATCACACGGCCCCGCATGACGGGGTCCGTCGCCAGCTGGACGGCCGAGTTCGCGGTGACGTTGACGGTCAGGCCGACCATGCCGATCGGGACGAGCAGCAGGGCGAAGAGCCAGAACGACGGGGAGAGGGCCGCCGCGATCTCCAGGAGCCCGAAGGCCATCGCCGCGCCGACCACCATCCGCAGACGCGAGCTGCCGCGCCGGGCCGCGAGCAGGGCGCCCGCGAGGGAGCCGGCCGCCATCAGCGTGTTGAGGAAGCCGTACGTCCCCGCGCCCACGTGGTAGACGTCGTCGGCGAAGGCGGTCAGCCAGATCGGGAAGTTGAAGCCGAAGGTGCCGACGAAGCCCACGAGGACGATCGGCCACATGAGGTCCGGCCGCCCGGCCACGTACCGCAGCCCCTCGCGCAGCTGCCCCTTGCCCCGGGGGGCGCGCGCGACCTCGTGGAACTCTCCCGGCCGCATCAGCAGGAGGCCGGTGAGCGGGCCGAGGAAGAAGAGTCCGTTGAGCAGGAACGACCAGCCGCTGCCGACGGTGGCGATGAGGACGCCCGCGACGGCCGGGCCGATGAGCCGGGCGGACTGGAAGTTCGCGGAGTTCAGGGAGACGGCGTTGCGCAGCTGGTCGGGACCGACCATCTCGGAGACGAAGGTCTGGCGGGCCGGGCTGTCGACGACGGTGACCATGCCGAGGAGGAAGGCGACGAGGTAGACGTGCCACACCTGGACGTGGCCGGAGAGGGTCAGGACGGCGAGCGAGAGTCCGCAGAGGCCGAGGGCGGCCTGGCTGAACAGAAGGATGAGGCGCTTGGGGTAGCGGTCGGCGATGACACCGCCGTACAGGCCGAAGAGCAGCATCGGCAGGAACTGCAGCGCCGTGGTGATGCCGACGGCCGCCGAGGAGCCGGTGAGGCTGAGCACCAGCCAGTCCTGGGTGATCCGGGCCATCCACGTGCCGGTGTTGGAGACGATGGCGCCGGTGAAGAAGAGGCGGTAGTTGCGGATCTTGAGGGAGGAGAACGTTCCGCGGTTCTCGGGGGTGTCGCTGTCGGTGGGGTGGACGGGTGCGGAGTCTGCTCCGGGTCCCGTACTCAAAGCGCGTCGCCTCCTCGGCGTCGGTGGCGGGGCGGTCGGGCGACTACCCGCGGGGAAGGGGCGTCATGTGGGCGAGCTTCTCCAGGACGGGGGCGGCGGCACGCAGCGTGGCCCACTCGTCCTCGTCGAGGCCCTCGGCGAGGGTGGCCAGCCAGGCGTTCCGCTTGCGGCGGGACTCCTCGAGCATCGCCTCGGCGCGCTCGGTCTGGCTGACGACCTTCTGGCGCCGGTCGTCGGGGTGGGGCTCCAGCCTGACCAGGCCCTTGGCTTCGAGCAGCGCCACGATGCGGGTCATCGACGGCGGCTGGACGTGTTCCTTGCGGGCCAGCTCGCCGGGCGTGGCGGAGCCGCAGAGCGACAGCGTGCCGAGCACCGACATCTCGGTCGGGCTCAGTGACTCGTCGACGCGCTGGTGCTTGAGGCGTCGGCTCAGCCGCATGACGGAGGAGCGAAGCGCGTTCACGGCCGCGACGTCGTCTGCGGTGCCGTGGGACAGGTCGGGCATGTTCTTTAGACTAACTCATTACTCTGGCTAAGTACCAATGGGAAGGGCGAGACCCGTATGCATCACCCGAACGAGTGAGATGCCTACGGAAAGCGACGCAGCGGGCCGGTCCCTGCCGCGACCCTGGCGGGCATGGGATCGACAGTGCTCAGCCTGCGCATCGACGGTGAGCTGCTCGACCGGCTCAGGGGACATGCCGCCAAACGCGGAATGAGCGTCCAGGACTATGTGGTCCGGACGCTCATTCGCGACGACTTCGACGAGCGGTTCCAGACCGCCGTCGACGAGACGGAGAAGTTCTACGGGGTGACCGGGCCCACGTGAGCCGCGGACCCGCGCACCGCGAGCCCTGGAGGCCCCGCGGAAGCGGCCGCTACGTGAGGCCGAGCGCCGGCATCGCGTAGTAGAAGACGAAGACCGCCGACACGACGTACATCGCCACCGGGACCTCGCGGCCCCGGCCGGCCGCGAGACGCAGCACGCTGAAGGCGATGAAGCCGATGCCGATGCCGTTCGTGATGGAGTACGTGAACGGCATCATCACCATGGCCAGGAACGCCGGCACCGCGATGGTGAAGTCGCTCCAGTCGATGTCCCTGACCGATCCCGCCATGATCAGGAAGCCGACCGCGAGCAGCGCGGGCGTCGCCGCCTGGGACGGGACCATGGTCGCCAGCGGCGTGAGGAACAGCGCCACCGAGAACAGCGCACCGGTCACCACCGAGGCGAGGCCCGTGCGCGCACCCTCGCCGACGCCCGCCGTGGACTCCACGAAGCAGGTGGTGGCGGAGGACGAGGTGGCACCGCCGGAGGCGACCGCCAGGCCGTCCACGAGGAGCACCTTGTTGATGCCGGGGAAGTTGCCGTCCTCGTCCATCAGCTTGGCCTCGTCGCCGACGCCGAGGATGGTGCCCATCGCGTCGAAGAAGCAGGACAGCAGCACGGTGAAGACGAAGAGGACGCCGGTCAGCATGCCGACCTTGTCGAAGCCGCCGAAGAGGCTCACCTCGCCGACCAGGCCGAAGTCGGGCGAGGCCACCGGGTTGCCGGGCCAGGTCGGGGTGGTCAGGCCCCAGGACGGGACGGTGGCGACGGCGTTGATCACCATCGCGACGAGCGTCATCACGACGATGGAGATCAGGATCGCGCCGGGGACCTTGCGGATGATCAGCGCGAGGGTCAGCAGGGTGCCGAGGACGAAGACCAGGACCGGCCAGCCGGTGAGGTGGCCGTCGGCGCCGAGCTGGAGCGGGACCGTGGTCTGCGCGGCGTCGGGCACGCGGGAGACGAAGCCCGAGTCGACGAGCCCGATCAGCATGATGAAGAGGCCGATGCCGATCGCGATGCCCTTGCGCAGCCCTGTCGGGACGGCGTTCATCACCCGCTCGCGCAGGCCCGTCGCGACCAGCAGCATCACCACGATGCCGGCGAGGACGACCATGCCCATGGCGTCAGGCCAGGACATCCGGGGCGCGAGCTGGAGCGCGACGACCGTGTTGACGCCGAGGCCGGCCGCGAGGGCGATCGGGACGTTGCCGATGACGCCCATGAGGAGCGTCGAGAAGGCTGCGGTGAGCACGGTCGCGGTGACCAGCTGGCCGCCGTCGAGCTGGTGCCCGTACATGTCCTTGGCGCTGCCGAGGATGATCGGGTTCAGCACGATGATGTAGGCCATCGCGAAGAAGGTGGCGAAGCCGCCGCGGACCTCGCGGGCGACGGTCGAGCCGCGCTCGGAGATCTTGAAGAAGCGGTCGAAGCCGGAGAGGGGCCCCTGGGGGGTACCGGGCTCGGGGGCGGAGGCCTTGGCGGCGGCCGTACTGCTCATCGGGGGTTCCTCTTCGGGATCAATTGGCGGTTCATACGAGAGAAACCCGCCAGAGGCAAACCGTTTCAGTATGAACACATGAACGAGCGGGCGTCCATCTCCGCGCGTAGACCCCCGTGTCGACGCCCCGGACCCACCTCGGCGGACGGGGCCGGGAGCTCCGGAGCCAGGCCGGAGGACGGGGCCGAGGCCGCCGGAGCCACGTCGGCGGACCGACCCGGACGACCCGGGAGGCCCGCCGCCTAGACTGGCCGCATGGCGAAGTGGATCCCGAAGCACGAGGCACCCGACCCCCTGGAGGGGCCGGTCGTCGCCACCATCACCGGCGGCACGATCCTCTGGTTCGTCCTGTTCCTGGTGCAGGTCCCCTTCTACGGCTGGTTCGACGACCGGGACGCCGCCTGGTGGGTGTGGACCTGCCTGGCCGGTGCGGGACTCGGCCTGATCGGCATCTGGTACGTCCGCCGGCGCGAGGCGGCCATCCGGCGGGCCGAGGCCGCGGCCCGGGAAGCGGAGCCCGCGCAGGCCCCCGGGGACCTCCCGTAGCACCGCGGGCCCCGGGCGCTCCCGTCAGCCCCTCCGGGTCCTCCCGTAGTACCCCGGGACCATTCCGGTCCTCCTCCGGTCCGATCTTCCGTCCCTTCGGCGGGTGAACGACTCCTTCCGGTCGTAACGTCGAGAACATGACTCAGCGGGCGAAGATCGATACGGACGGCGTCGAGGGCACGACCGCCGAACCCCCCGTCGTCCACCGCGTCGCCGGCCTCACCTCCGCCGAGGTCGCCGAGCGCGTCGCCCGCGGCGAGGTCAACGACGTACCCGTCCGCTCCAGCCGCTCCACGGCCGACATCGTCCGCGGCAACGTCTTCACCCGGTTCAACGCGATCATCGGCGTCCTCTGGGTGATCATGCTCTGCGTCGCACCGATCCAGGACAGCCTCTTCGGCTTCGTGATCGTCGCCAACACGGGCATCGGCATCATCCAGGAGCTGCGCGCCAAGAAGACCCTGGACGGACTGGCCGTCATCGGCGAGGCCAAACCCACCGTCCGGCGCGACGGCGTCACCGCCGCGGTCTCCACCTCCGAGATCGTCCTCGGCGACCTGATCGAACTCGGCCCCGGCGACAAGGCCGTCGTCGACGGGGAGGTGGCCGAGGCCGACAACCTGGAGATCGACGAGTCGCTGCTGACCGGCGAGGCCGACCCCGTCGTGAAGAAACCCGGCGACCCGGTGATGTCGGGCTCGTTCGTGGTGGCGGGCGGCGGCGCGTTCACCGCCACCAAGGTCGGCCGCGAGGCGTACGCCGCCCAGCTCGCCGAGGAGGCCTCCCGCTTCACCCTCGTCCACTCCGAGCTGCGCTCCGGAATCTCCACCATCCTCAAGTACGTGACCTGGATGATGATCCCGACCGCGCTCGGGCTCGTCATCAGCCAGCTCGTGGTCAAGGACACCGACCTCAAGGACTCCGTCGCCCGGACCGTCGGCGGCATCGTCCCGATGATCCCCGAGGGGCTCGTCCTGCTCACGTCCGTGGCCTTCGCGATCGGCGTGATCCGGCTCGGCCGCAAGCAGTGCCTCGTCCAGGAACTGCCCGCCATCGAGGGCCTCGCCCGCGTCGACGTCGTCTGCCTCGACAAGACCGGCACCCTCACCGAGGGCGGCATGGACGTCACCGAGCTGCGCCCGCTGGGCGGCGCCGACGAGGCGTACGTCCGCAAGGTCCTGGGCGCCTTCGGGGAGTCCGACCCGCGCCCCAACGCCTCGCTCCAGGCCGTCATCGACGCCTACCCCGACGCGGAGGAGTGGCGCTGCACCCAGGCGCTGCCCTTCTCCTCCGCCCGCAAGTACAGCGGCGCCGCCTTCAGCGAGGGCGGCGGCGAGAGCTCCGCCTGGCTGCTCGGCGCCCCCGACGTGCTCCTCGCCGCCGACGACCCGGCGCTCGCCGACATCGACCACCTCAACGAACAGGGCCTGCGCGTCCTTCTCCTCGCCCGCACGACCCGCGACCTCGACGCGCCCGACGTCGCCCGCGAGGCCCGGCCCACCGCCCTCGTCGTCCTCGAACAGCGGCTGCGGCCCGACGCGGCCGACACGCTCGCCTACTTCGCCGACCAGGACGTCGCCGCCAAGGTCATCTCCGGCGACAACGCCGTCTCCGTCGGCGCCGTCGCCCAGAAGCTGGGCCTGCCCGGCGCGGCGCACACCGTCGACGCCCGCCGGCTGCCCGCCGAGCGCGAGGAGATGGCGAAGGTCCTCGACGAGGGAGCCGTCTTCGGCCGGGTCACCCCGCAGCAGAAGCGGGACATGGTCGGCGCGCTCCAGTCCCGCGGGCACACGGTCGCCATGACCGGCGACGGCGTCAACGACGTCCTCGCGCTCAAGGACGCCGACATCGGCGTCTCCATGGGATCGGGCTCGGAGGCGACCCGGGCCGTCGCCCAGATCGTGCTGCTGAACAACTCCTTCGCCACCCTGCCCTCGGTGGTGGCCGAGGGCCGCCGGGTCATCGGCAACATCACCCGGGTGGCGACCCTCTTCCTCACGAAGACCGTCTACTCCGTGCTCCTCGCCGTCCTGGTGGTCTGCTCGCAGGTCGAGTACCCCTTCCTGCCGCGGCACCTGACCCTGCTGTCCACCCTCACCATCGGCGTCCCCGCGTTCTTCCTCGCACTCGCCCCCAACAAGGAGCGCGCCAGGCCGCACTTCGTGAAACGGGTGATGCGGTACGCCGTCCCCGGCGGCATCGTCGCGGCGGCGGCCACCTTCACCACCTACCTGCTCGCCCGCTCCCACTACGCCGGCCCCGGCGCCCTCGACGCCGAGACGAGCGCGGCGACCCTGACCCTCTTCCTGGTCTCCATGTGGGTCCTCGCGATCATCGCCCGCCCCTATACCTGGTGGCGCCTGTGCCTGGTCGCCGCGATGGGCGGATGCTTCCTGCTCGTGCTCGTCGTCCCCTGGCTCCAGGACTTCTTCGCGCTGAAGCTGGTGGGAGTGACGATGCCCTGGACGGCGGTCGCGGTGGCGGCGACGGGAGCGGCGGTCCTGGAGTTCGCCTGGCGGTGGGTGGACCGGAGGTTCCCGGCGTAGACCGGACGGGACTCCCGCGCCCTCGGCCGTACGGGAGTCGCCCTCGGCCGTACGGGACGGCGAGGGCCCTCCGGTCGCGCGTCGCGGCCGGGGCCCTCGCCGTCCCGGGGCGGGCGTCAGTCGAACCAGCGGTCCCGGGCCAGTTCCGCCGTGCGGGACGGGTCCTCCAGGAGGGCGGCCACCTCGAAGCGGCGGGGCCACTGGCCCGCCGCCCAGGCGAGGCCCGCGGCGACGCCCTCCAGGGTGGCGGCGTGGATGACGCCGTCCGGGGTCCGGCGCCAGTCCAGCTCCACGCCCCCGGCGCGCAGCTCCTCGTGCTCGACGTACGAGTCCGGGGTGGCCGGACCGAGAAGGGCGTGCACCGAGGACGGGACGTCGTGTTCCTCGCCGACCGACGTGACCTCCGCCTCCACCGTCTCGCTCAGGCGCCGGACCTGGAGCAGCTCCGCCAGGTCGGCCGCACGGGACGGCGAGACCGGCAGCAGCGGCAGGTCCCCGGCGAGCGGCAGCAGGTCGGGGGCGTCGGCCACCAGGGCCTCGGAGGCGTCCACCACCACCAGGGAGCCGTCCACGACCGCGCGCAGCTCGTCCGGGAGGGTGACCTGCTCGGGGTCCAGGTCGGCGAGCGCCGTGTAGAGGGCGTGCAGCTGGGCGCCGGTCACCTCGCGCTCCGGGTCCGCGAGGCGGGACAGCAGCTCGGCCGCCCCGCCCGGCTCTTCCAGGAGCGCGGCGACCGAGGTGCGCACCCCCAGCGCCCGCAGGACCTGCTCGTCCTCGAACCCGGTCGCGTCGGCGGAGTCGTACAGTCCGGCGAGGAGCGGGTCGGTGCCCGCCGCCCGCAGACCGGCGGGGCGGCGGCCGTCCAGGACGGGATGGTCGCGCAGCCACCACGCGGTGTACGACCGGACCGTCTCCGTCGTCCCGTCCGGCAGCAGCACCCGTACGGGCTGGGTGAGCGCGTCCCGCAGCGGCGGCCGGGCGAGCAGGGCCAGCGCCTGCGGCCAGGCGTCGTCGTCCACGAGGTCGAGGTCCCGGACGGCGACGATCTCCGTCGCCACCGGCGGGACCGGGGAGTCCGGAAGCCGGTCGAGGACGTCCTCGCACCACACGTCGACCGCGTCGAGCAGCCCGGCGTCGTCCGGCTCCGCGAAGTCCCCCTCCCGCGGCTCCAGTTCGTCCGGGTCGAGGACCAGGTCGGTGGCCCGGACCAGGGTGAAGTTCGCGAGCACCCCGCAGGCGGCCAGCGGCTGCTCGCCCCAGCGTTCGGCCAGCTCGGCGTCGCACAGGGCCAGCTCGTCCTCCCGCATCACCGCGGCGAAGGCGCTTCCGGGCAGGACCAGTTCACCGGCGGGCGCCGGCTCGCCGTCCTCGTCGGGCAGCGCCAGCGCGCCCAGCCACGGCTCGTCGCCCGGCTCCAGCTCCGCGTCCCGGACGAGCGCCAGCACCGTCTCGGCCAGCTCCTCCGCGTCCAGGGCGTCGGCGTCCTCGTCCCAGATCTCCCCCGCGTCCAGGGACGCGGCGACCGCCGCCCTGACCTGCGGGGTGGTCAGGACCGCCCGGGGCGTGGCGGGCAGCGCGCCGAGCTTCTCCAGGAGCGGGTGCGCCGCGTCCGGGTGCGCCACCTTGAGACCGAGCCGGGTGAGGTCGGCGGGCGTACGGTCCTGCGGCAGCAGGACGTGACGGGGCCCGATGGTCGTACGGGTCCGGGCGGCCGCCGCCGGCTCCTCCGGGTCCCCGCCGAACACGGAGGGCTCCCCGGCCGCGCCCGCCAGCGGGACCGGCAGGCCGGTCAGCCGGTCCGGGTCCACGCCCGCCAGGGAGTCGTACAGCCGCCACCACCACGACGGCGCCCGGTCCACCCCCGCGAGCCGGTCGATCGCCTCGGTCAGCGGCACCCGGCCGACGCCGAGGGTCCGCAGCTCCGGCCGCCGCTCCAGGCCGGCCGGCAGCAGGGCCGGGAAGACCTCCGCGAGGACGGCGACCGTCTCGGCGCCCGCCCCCTCCACGACCTCGGCCTCCAGGGGCCGCAGCGCGGGCAGCTCCTCCGAGGGCGCCGCGGGCGCCAGGAACGCCACGCGCGGCAGGCGTCGCAGGATCGCCGCCCGCAGCTCACCGTCCAGGGCGCCCTTGCCGAGCGGCCCCGGCACGAGGTCGATCGCGGCGACCGTCACCGGCTGCCAGCCGCCGAGGAGTTCGGCGTAGGCGTCCGCCGCGCGCTCCACGAGGAAGTCGGTGAGCGGCCCGGGCGCGGGGTGGCGGCGGGCGGTGTCCAGCGGCAGCGACGCGATCAGGAGGGCGGGCAGGCCGAGCGGCTCGTCGGTGGGGGTGGGCGCGTGGACGACGGGGGCGGTACGGGGGAACCTCGGCGCCCCTTCCCCGTCCACCGGCACGGCCCACGTCACCGACCAGTGCGGGCGCAGCCGTTCCTCGACGGGCCGGCCCTTGAGGAGGGCGGGGTCGAGCGGGCCGCCGTGGCTGACGGTCCGCCAGCGGTGCGTGCCCTGGGCGGCGCTGTCGTCGACATGGACGTACCCCTCGTGCTCGGAGCGCGTGAGGGTCCGTACGCCGTCGGGGGTGTCCACCACGATCTCGGCGAGGCCGGGCAGGGTGAGGAGCAGGGCGTCGTCGATGGAGCCCAGGAGCCGCTCGGCGAGGTCGACGGCGGCGGAGTCGCGCAGCGGGAGCACGACGACGGTGTCGTAGCCCTCGGGGGCGGTGCCCTCGGCGGGCAGCGGGAGGCGCAGCAGGGGCACGTGGCCGTCGCGGCGCCGCAGCTCGTCCCCGAGGCCGGGACTGTGCCGCGCGGCTTCGGCGGCCAGCTCTCGGGCCTCGGCGAGGGACCAGCGGACACCGCCGTGGCGGCCGAGGACGGCGGGCTCGTCGCTGACGGCGAGGACGGCGGCGAAGCCGACGCCGAAGCGGCCGACGGCGCCGGTGTCGTTCTCCCGCTTGGCGGAGGCGCGCAGGGTGGACAGCGACTCGACGCCGGTCGCGTCGAGCGCGGCACCGGTGTTGGCGGCGGCCAGGACGGCGGGGGCGTCGGGGCCCGCGGGGTGGAGGGTGAGCCGGAGGCGACCGGTCACACCGGCACGGCGGGCGGCGTCGGCGGCGTTCTGGGCGAGCTCGACGACGAGCCGGTCGCGGTAGCCGCCGAGGGCGAGGTCCTCCTCGGCGTTGGCGTCCTCCCGGAACCGGGCGGGCCCGGCCCCCCAGGCATCGAGCACGCCCCGCCGCAGCCGGGCGGTACCGAAGGGGTCGGCTCCGTCGGTCGACGTCCTGACGCTGACGCTCACGTCTGACTCCACTCTGCGGAACGGGATGGGATGGGGCAGGGGCCGAAGGTACCGCGCCCGGACCCGGCCTGGTGCCGGGCACCCGGCGAGGCGGCGCCCGGGAGCGGGGCATGAGGCCCCCCGGCCCGGGCCGGTCCGCCCACCGCGTCGGCGGCCCGCCGGCCGGGGGCGGAGGGTGATCCCGGGGGCCTCGAAGCGGGCGGGGCCGCGTTCACGGGAGGGGTGCGAGACGACCCGCGCGGCGTCTGGTCCGTGCGGTCGCAAGGCGGAGGGTCGCCCTCGTACGGGACGTACTCGGACGATCCGACAACGCGGCGAGCGTGCGTGCCAGGCGTCGCGGG
>NZ_JBFASK010000009.1:0-11348 GCF_040677675.1 Streptomyces sp. NPDC053755
GGTCCCAGGCCACGCGTGGCCTGGGACCCGCCCGGAACGGCGCCGATCAGAGCCGGCCGAGGATCCCGCGCAGCTGCTCCACCTCGGCGGACTGGGTGCGGACGACGTCGTCGGCGAGCTTCCTGGCCGTGCTGTTGCGGCCGTTCTTCTGCTCGGCCTTCGCCATCTCGACCGCACCCTCGTGGTGGGCGATCATCAGTTCGGCGAACCTCCTGTCGAAGGCCTTGCCCCGGGCGGCCGCGAGGTCCTTCATGTCCTGCTCGGACACCATCCCTGACATCCCGTGGCCGTTCCGTCCGTCGTGCCCGTCGTGGCCGGCGGACTCGGGCTCGCCCCACCCGGCGAGCCAGGACCTCATCTTCCGGATCTCGGGGCCCTGGGCCTTCTCGATCTCGGCGACAAGCCTCCTGATCTCGGCGTCCTGGGCCCGCCCGCGAGCCAGCCCGGCCATCTCCAGGGCCTGCTCGTGGTGCGGGATCATCATCCGGGCGAACATCACGTCGGCGTCGTCGAACGCGCCGGGTGCGGTGTCGGACCCGGGGGCGGTGGCGGTGGCGGACGCGGAGGGCTTGCCCCCGTGGTCCGGCCCGTGACCGGACCCGTCCGCCGACGTGTCGCCGGAGCCGCAGGCGGAGAGCAGGAGCCCGGCGGTGGTCACGGCGCCGGCGACGGCGAGCTTCCGGGCGGTGGGGTTCGTGAAGGCACGCATGTGTCACACCTCGTGTGCTGTGGGTGCGGCGTACGCTCGTGCGTACGCGCGGAAAGGGCTGAAGGGCGCGTCCGCGGGCGCATTAGGCACCCGCGGGGGCGGATCAGGCCTATATCCGCAGGACGGACAGCTGTGCGAGGTCGGGAGGCCGGGGCGGCGGGGCGTTCGGGCCCAGGCCGGCCCGGAGGCGGGCGAGGAGCGCGGCCGGCCGGTCGCGGCGACGGCCGAGCGCCGCCCGCACGAGCCCCGCGATCAGCCAGGCGCCGAGGACGGCCACACAGAGCGTGGTCATGTCCATCGCCAGTCCGGAGTCGTGTGACGGGGCGGGCGACCCGGTCTCCGCGGGGGCCTCTCGGCCCGCCGCGCCTGTCACGCCGTCAGGTGCGCGGACTCCGGCGGCGGCGGAGACATGAACCGTGCCGGTCGCGTCGCCCGCGGGCGCGCCGTGGGACGTGCCGGTCGCGTCGCCCGCGGAGGCGCCGTCGGGGTGCCCCACCGTGTGCATCACGAACACGCCGAGCGCGAGCAGGACGACGAGCAGCAGGTGCGCCACGGCGCCACCCACTCGCCGTCCCTCACGTCCCAGCCGGTGCGCGCCCACGATCCGAACCTCCCGACCCGACCCTACCCAAGGCCGTCGGACACCTGGCCGAGGGCCCCGCCCGCACCCCTGTCCGACTACTCCGCGACGTCCCCGGACATCGCGGCGGCGAGCCGGAGATGGGGAGCCGCCTCCGCGGGCCGCCCCTGGCGCTCCAGCGTGCGTCCGAGCATCAGGCGGGCGTAGTGCTCCACCGGGTCCCGGTCCAGCACGGCGCGGAGTTCGGTCTCGGCCCGCGAGAGCTGCGCCGAGTGGTAGTAGGCACGCGCCAGCAGCAGGCGCTGGGCCGTCTGCCCGGGGTGCTCGGCGACCAGGCCGCGCAGGATGCGGGCGGCCGTGAGGTACTCCTTCGCCTCGAAGAACAGCCGGGCGCGGTCCCAGCGCTCGCCGGCCGTCCCGAACTCGTAGTAGGTCTCGCTCACTTCGTTCCCTTCGCCGGCCCCCCGCTCTGTCACCCTGGGGGAGGTGTCTCCGTCAACACCTCCACATGGTTGAACATTCCACTACTATTGTCGCGTGGGCGTGCGCGCGCCGTGCCCGGACAGGAATAGGTTGAGCGCCATGAGCAATCTTGATCGACAGGCCGCGCTGAACGTCTGCGGCGGCCGCGGCTTCGTCGTCGCCGAGCCGGTACGGGAACTCCTCAGCCCCCGCCACGTCCAGCTCGGCGAGTCCACCGAGGTCCGCCGGCTGCTCCCCAACCTCGGCCGCCGCATGGTGGGGGCGTGGGCCTTCGTCGACCACTACGGCCCGGACGACATCGCGGACGAGCCCGGCATGCAGGTGCCGCCGCATCCGCACATGGGACTGCAGACGGTGAGCTGGCTGCACGAGGGAGAGGTGCTGCACCGCGACAGCACGGGCAGCCTCCAGACGGTCCGGCCGCGTGAGCTGGGCCTGATGACCTCCGGCCGGGCCATCTCCCACTCGGAGGAGAGCCCCCGCCCCCACGCCCGCCTCCTGCACGGCGCCCAGCTCTGGGTCGCCCTCCCCGACGCCCACCGGCACGTCGACCCGCACTTCCAGCACCACGCGACGCTGCCGCAGGTCACCGCCCCCGGCGTCACGGCCACCGTGATCCTCGGCGCGCTCGACGGCGCCGAGTCCCCCGGCACCGTCTACAGCCCCCTCGTCGGCGCGGACCTGGCCCTGGAGGCGGGCGCGGAGGCCCGCCTCCCCCTCGAACCGGACTTCGAGTACGCGGTCCTCTCGATGTCGGGCGAGGCCCACGTCGACGGCGTCCCGGTCCTTCCGGGCTCCATGCTCTACCTCGGCTGCGGCCGCACGGAACTGCCCCTGCGCGCCTCCTCCGACGCGGGCCTGATGCTCCTGGGCGGTGAGCCGTTCGAGGAGGAGATCGTCATGTGGTGGAACTTCATCGGCCGCTCCCACGAGGAGATCGAGGCGGCCCGCACGGACTGGATGACGAGCACCCGCTTCGGCGAGGTCCACGGCTACGACGGCGGCCGCCTGCCCGCCCCTGAGCTACCGCCGGTGGCGCTCAAGCCGCGGGGAAGGGTGCGCTGAACCCCGCCGAGCCTGGTCGCGAAGGCCTCGGCCTCCTCGGCGTCGGTGTGGCGGCTGGTGCGGTGGGTGCCGTACCAGTCCAGACAGAGGACGGTGGCGTCGTCCTGCAGGTGCCCCCGGCAGGCCTCGCGGACGGCGGTGACCAGCGCCCGTACGGTCTCGCGGGGATGGAAATCGCCGCTGTCCCGCACGAGCGCGGCGAGGTCCACCTCGGCCGCGGTGCGCTCCTGCATGCCGTCGGTCAGCATGATCAGCCGGTCACCCGGGCGCAGGTCCACCTCCTGCACCCGGTAGTCGACCGGAGAGGCGACACCGAAGGGCAGGTTGGCGAAGATCGGCAGCTCTTCCACGACGCCGTCCCGTAGCCGCAGCGGCCGTGGATGGCCGGCGTTGACCAGCTGCGCGCTCCCGTCGTCGAGACGGATGCGCAGCAACTGGCCGGTGGCGATCCCCCGGTCGTGGTGGAGCAGCGCCCGATGCGCGCGCCGGGCCTGCTCCGCGATGTCGCAGCCGACGCGTCTCGCTCCGCGCAACGCGCCGAGCAGCAGCGTCGCCAGGAGCGCCGACTCGGTGTCGTGCCCCATCGCGTCCGTGATGGACACGTGCAGGGTGTCCCGGTCGAGGGCGTAGTCGTAGGTGTCGCCACCGATGTCGTCGGCCGGTACGAGCCCTCCGGCGACGGCGAACTGCGCGGCCTCGCAGCAGGCCGCGGACGGCAGCAGCTGGTGCTGGATCTCGGCGGCCAGGCTGGTGGGCGTGGTGCGCCGGCCACAGTGGTAGAGATCGGTGAACCGCCGGTCGGTGACGATGATGTACGCCAGCGCGTGTGCCGCCTCGCTCACCTGACGCAGCACCGCCTCGTCGGCGCTCGGCAGCGTCATCTCCAGCACGCCGACGCAGTCGCCACGGTTGGTGACGGGCGAGATCACCCGGTGGTCTTCGTCCCCGTCCGGTTCCACGTGCAGACGCTGGGACCGCAGCACCTTCTCGTACACGCTGCCGCGCAGGCCGATGCGCGACTCCCCGTGCCCGCTCTCCGCCCCGTCGACGGTGGTGAGCCGTACGAGTTCCTCGCCGATCAGGTCGAGGAACAGGAACGACACGCAGGTCGCTCCGAACCGCTTCTGCAGGTTTCGCGCCACGACATCGACGGACTCCACCGGCGAGGCGTCCTCCGCCTCGGCCAGAACGTCTCCCAGCCCCCACACGTCACCGTCCACGGCAACCTCCCTAAGTCGCCGCTTCTTATGCCCCCGAAGCCCTCGTTCTCACGCCGCCGTCGCCGGGTGCGAGATCGCTTACACCGGAACGGTGAGGCGGCGGGGCGCACGTCCGAGCGCCCGTCCGGGCATCGGTCATCCGTACGCGGGGTCCGGGATCGGTCGCCTCGCGGGCACCCCGGGGACGGCCCCGCGGCTCACGGGCCGCCCCGCCGGGAACCCCCGGAACGACGGCCGCCGGTCACCGCGAGGACGCTGCCGGCGACGGCGATCACACCGATGGCCAGGGCGATGCTGACTCCGCCCTCGGTGTCCCAGTACACGTCCTCCAGGCTGATCAGCAAAGCCGCCTCGTCGACGACCAGAGCAAGCCCCACTCCGTAGGCGAGCCCCATCCAGGCGCGCGCCCGGGCCGAGCGGTCGGCCAGGGAGGCCGCTCCCACGCCCGCGAGAAGCAGGATTCCCCAGACGTAGTGGTGGAGGTGGACGCCGCCGGCCTCGACATCGCCGAATCCGGCCATGTCGATGTGGATCAGCCAGGTGAGCAGACGCATCCCGCCGAAGGTGAGGGCGAAGCCCCACCAGGCGAGGACGAACCCGCGGCGCTCGGGCGAGATGCCCGGCAGCAGGCGCAGCCAGGGGGAGGGCCGGCCGGGGGACCGGTCGGCCGAGGGGCCGGGCTTCTCCGGCGTCTCCGGTGCGGTCACGGCCCTTCCCCTCGCGTGCGGCAGCCCCTGGGGCGTGGCCGGTCCTCGCCTGTGCCGCGACGCCCCGCACGCACGATCGCGCCGCAGTCGGTCGCCGCGGCCGCGCCATGTCTGCGTCCTCCGCCTCGCGATCGCACCCACCGGCCACCGCAGCCCCCGCCCTCGGGACGGACGCCGACACCTTCCGGACACTCCTCGGGGGCGGCAGGGCCGGCGGGCGCGTGGCGCGCCGCGGTCGTGGAACCCGCGCGAGGTGGTGGGTCGCACGCCCGGGGGGAGGCGCCGCTGCGGGTGGTCGTCGATCGCATCCGACCACCATCCCCCCTCAGTGGCCCGCTGTCCGGGAACGCCGTGGCCTCGGACGGACGCTCGGCCGCCCCCACGACACTTTCGGGTGACAGAGGCCGACGGCTCGTCACAGTGCGTGACGGGCGGGAAGAGTAGGGGCGGCCTCAGTCCGCGACAGAACGGAGATCCGTCATGCCTCCCACCCCCGCCCTCGGCCGTGTCCTGCTCGGCGCCGCAGCCGCGTCGGCCTTCCTGCTGACGGCGGCGGTGCCGGCCCACGCCGAGCCCGCCGAACGGTTCCTTCCGGTGACCAACCCGTCGTTCACGCAGCCGCAGCTCGGCAGCGGATACCAGAACGTGTCGACGGGCTTCAACACCATCCCCGGCTGGACCGTGACCTCGGGCTCGGTGGACGTGGAGTCCGCGGAGTGGGCGAAGACCGGCTCGCCGTCCCAGGCCGTCAGCCTCAACGGCACCGGCATCGGCGGGATCTCCCAGGCGGTGCCGACCACCCCCGGTCGCGTGGTGACCGTCACCTTCCGGTACGGCACCGAGACGTGGTCGGGCTGCGAGAAGTCCCGGAACCTGCGCTTCGCGGTCTCCGGCGCGGGCCCTGACTCCGAGCGCCTCTTCAACGCCGGTGCCCCCGACGGCGTCCGCGCCGACTGGCGGACGGCGACCTACGCCTTCACCGCGCGGTCCCGCGTCTCACACCTCCGGTTCGACTCCGTGACCGAGGGCCACTGCGGCGCCGTCATCACGGACGTCACCGTGGAGGAGTAGGAGCACGAGGGGAAGGAGGAGCAGGGGGAGAGGGAGCGGCGGGGCGGGCGCTGCGGAACGTGCGCCGGTAGGCGTCCGGCGGGACACCGAGCGTGCGGTGGAAGTGGCGGCGCAGAGTGGTCGCGGTGCCCATGCCGGTCGCCGTCGCGATCGTGTCCACACTGTCGTCGGTCGTCTCCAGAAGCTCCTGGGCACGGTGGATCCGCTGGGTGGACAGCCAGCGCAGGGGAGTCGTCCCGGTGACGGCGTGGAAGTGGCGCGCGAGGTTGCGCGAGCTCATGCTCGCCCGACGGGCCAGGTCCTCCACCGTCAGCGGCCGGTCGAGCCGCGCCAACGCCCAGGCGAACAGCGCGTCGAGGGAGTGGTCCCGGGGCTCCGGCACCGGCGTGGCGACGAACTGCGCCTGGCCGCCCGCCCGGTGGGGCGGTACGACGAGGCGGCGCGCGACGGCGTTGGCGACCGCGGCGCCGTGATCGAGCCGGACCAGGTGCAGACACAGGTCCATCGCCGCCGCCTTGCCCGCGGAGGTCAGGACCCGGCCGTCGTCGACGTACAGCACGTCGGGGTCGACCCGGACGCGCGGGTGGCGGGCGGCCAGCGCCGCGGCGTGCCACCAGTGCGTCGTGGCCCGCCGTCCGTCCAGCAGCCCGGCGGCGGCCAGCACGAACGCGCCCGTGCACAGGGACGCCACCCGCGCACCGGCGTCGTGCGCGGCGCGTACGGCCTCCACCAGATCGGCGGGCGGTTCCACGGCGGGGTCCGCGCACGCGGGGACGATCACGGTGTCGGCGCGGACGAGCCCGTCGAGCCCCTCGTCGGGTGCGAGCCGGAAGCGGTCGCCGACGCCCACGGAGGCGGGACCGCAGACCGTGAAGTCGTACCAGGGGTCGACGAGGTCGGACCGGTCGACGCCGAAGACGTCGCAGGCGGCGGCGAGTTCGAAGTGCGGGACACCCTCGGTGACGGCCAGCGCGACCCTGACACTGCTCATGTCCGAAAGTGTACGGGCCGTGGCACTACCGCCACTCACGGAGGCGCGCACCGGGCGGACAGGATGGCCGCATGAACGCATCACCGGCAAGACGAGACTCCCACTCCACTCCTCCGGACCGCACGGTCGTGGTCTACGGCGCCTACGGGCACACGGGGCGCTTCGTGTTGGCGGAGCTGCTGGCACGGGACTGGACCCCCGTCCTCTCCGGCCGCGACGCAGGCCGGCTCCGGGAGCTCGCGGCGGAGCACCACGGCCTCGACGTACGGCCGGCGGCGGTCGACGACCCGGCCTCGCTCGACCGCGCCCTGTCGGGCGCGGTGGCCGTCGTCAACTGCGCCGGGCCGTTCGCCCTGACGGCCGCCCCGGTGATCGAGGCGGCGCTGCGCGCCGGGATTCCGTACGTGGACGTCGCGGCGGAGCTGGAGGCCGTGGCGGACACGTTCGCGCGCTTCGGGGACCGTGCCCGTGAGGCGGGGACGGTGGTCGTCCCGGCGATGGCGTTCTACGGCGGCCTCGGCGACCTCCTGGTCTCCGCGGCCCTGGGCGACCGGGCGGAGGCGGACGAGGTGGTGACCGCCTACGCACTGAGCAGCTGGCACCCCACCGCCGGCACGCGAGCGGCGGGCCGGGTCTCGCGCGAGCGCCGGAACGGCCGCCGCCGCCTCCACACGAACGGGAGCCTGGAGTACCGCACCGGCGAACCGCCCCTGTCCCGCTGGTCGTTTCCCGAGCCGGTCGGGGACCGGGACGTGGTGGGCGAGTTCACCATGGCGGACAGCGTCACCGTCCCGCGGCACGTGCGCATCCCGGAGATGCGGACGTTCATGAGCGCCGAGGCGGTCAAGGACCTGGCGTCCCCGGACACGCCGCCCCCGGCGGCCGTCGACGAGCGCGGACGTTCCGACCAGAGGTTCCTCGTCGAGGTCGTCGTCCGCTTCGACGGCCAGGAGCGGCGGGCCGTGGCCCGGGGCCGGGACATCTACGCGATCAGCGCGCCGCTGGCCGTGGAGGCGGTGGCGCGGATCCTCGACGGCCGGACCTCCGACGGCGAGAGGACGGACGGCGGCTCGGGCGGGCCGGTACGCTCCCGGCCGGCCGGTGTCGTGCCGGCGGGCGCGCTCTTCGACGCGGCCGACTTCCTCTCCTCGCTCGAGGACGGCGCGGGCGACGGGCCGGGCGGCTTCGCGTGGTCGCTGACCGCCCCTCCCGAGCGCTCCTGAGGCGCCCCCGGCCCCCGCCGGGGGGCCGGAAGTCCTCCGTCAGCCCTCGGCGCGGCCGGCGTGCCGGGCCCACAGGACCAGCGGAACCTGGAGCGGAAGCCTGCCGTAGGCGAGGGCCCTGGCGCGCGGCGAGCGGTTCCGCCAGTCGTACGCCATCTTGACGTTCGCGGGGAACACCCCGGCGAAGAACACCGCGGTGGCGCGGGCGCTCGCCCGGCGCGTCGCGGGGACCACGAGGCCGGCGGCCAGCGCCAGCTCCACCACGCCGCTGGCCTGGGTCCAGACCCGCGGGCTGCCGGGAAGGGTCCGCGGCACCGTGGCGTCGAACTGCCTCGGGGCGACGAAATGGGCCACGCCCGCGGAGGCCAGCAGGCCGGCGAGCAGGAGGGCGGAGCGGGCGGGACGGAACGATCGGGGCATCGGATTCCTCCGGGGAAGAGCGGACCGGCTACGGCGTCGACGCGGACGTTACCAGCCGGTAAGAAGCCTCGCCGGTATACGGCTTCGCCCGGAGGGGGCCCCGGCTCACGGGAGCCCCGGCCCCACGGCCCGCGCGCACGGGAGGCGCGGGGCGAGGGAGGCGGTTGCCGGCGGGACGTGATGTCAGGACACGCCGCGGGTGCGGAACTGGACGCTGATCCGGGGGCCGACCGCGCGGCTCGACTTGGGGATCGCGTGTTCCCAGGTCCGCTGGCAGGACCCGCCCATCACCACCAGGTCGCCGTGGCCCAGCGCCAGGCGCAGGGCCGCCGCGCCGCCGCCTCGCGGGCGCAGCGCCAGGTCGCGGGGATCGCCCACGGAGAGGATGGCCACCATCGTGTCCCGCGTGGCGGAGCGGCCGGTGCGGTCGCCGTGCCACGCCACGCTGTCACGGCCGTCGCGGTAGAGGCAGAGCCCGGCCGTGACGAACGGCTCGTCCAGCTCGGGGGCGTAGTGCGCGGACAGGGCGGACCGGGCCTCGTCGAGCAGCGGGTGCGGCAGCGCCTCGCCCTCCCGGTAGAAGGCGAGGAGACGGGGCACGTCGACCTCCCGCTCGTACATCTGCCGCCGCTCGGCCTTCCACGGGACCCCGGCGGCCAGCTCCTCGAAGAGGGCGTCCGCCCCCGTCAGCCAGCCGGGGAGCACGTCGATCCAGGCCCCGCTCCCCAGCTCGCGTCGCCGTACGCCGTGCAGCGGACCGAGCCGCATGTCGTCGCCCTGGTCGAACAGCGAGGCCTGGAGATGTGCGTGCATTCCTCAAGACTATCCAATAAAACGAACAAGTGAGCGAATCGCGGGTTCGTGCTCCGGCCGCCGCGGCGAGGCGGGGCCCTCGGCCCGGCGTGCCCGGTCCCTGCGCGCGTCCGCCGGAACGTCCCGTTCCGCCGCCTGATCCCCTGGCCTCGGACCGGCATGACGCTGATCCGTCAGCATGATTCTCGGACGGACGGCGCGGAAGACGGCGTTTCGGTGTCCGGTGAGGGCCCCGACGTGCCACACTCCAGACACGAGCCCCTGTGTCTCCCCCCGTCATACGGGCTCGTCGGCCCCACCGGTCACCCCCCCCGGCCTGGTGGGGCCCCTTACGTTCCGGGCCGGGTCCCGTGCCGCGACACGCAGGAGACCCCGCCGCGACGGGGGGGTACGCGGCGGGGCCTGCCAGGCGGGTGCCCCGGATCGGGTGGCCCATTCCTCGCACGCCGGAATTTCCTCGGCTTCCCGGTCCGGCCCCCGGCCACGGGTGTCAGCGCGCGAACGCGGTCGGCGGCGCGCCCACCGTCGCGGTGAAGTCGCGGACGAGATGTGCCTGGTCGCTGTAGCCCAGCTCGGCGGCGAGAGCGGCCCAGTCCACGGCCCGGTCGGCCGCGCCGGCCGCACGCTCAAGGGCTTCGTGGATGCGGTAGCGCAGGACCACCCACTTCGGGCTCACCCCGACGTACGCGGAGAACAGCCGCTGCACGGAACGGACGGACAGACCCTCGGAGCGGGCGAGCGCGCCGACCCGCCGCACGGTGCGGTCCTGCCGGATCCGGTCCGCCAGCGCCATGGCGGCCTCGGCCCGGGGGTCCGGCTCCGGGCCCAGGGCGAGCAGGCACGCGTCCAGGGCGGCGACCCGCGCGTCCTCCCGCTCCGGGCCGAGGACGGCCTCGACGTCCCGTGCCGTCTCCCGCCCGAAGACCTCGGCCGGCGGCACCTGCCGGCCCGTCCAGTGCGACACCGGCCGGGCGGGCGCGAAGACCCGGAAAGCGCCCGGCCGGAACTGCACCCCGCACACCCGGCCGGTCCCCGCCAGCTCACGCGTGAACAGCTCCCGGCCGACACCGGACACCAGGGCGCCGGCCGCGCGGTCGTCGTCGCGCTGGAAGACGAGATTGACCGACGGGTGCGGCACCACCCGCGTCACGTACGGCGTGTCCAGTGCCCAGTCGACGAGCCAGTAGTGCTCCACGTACGGCCGCAGCGGCACGGCGGGCTCGCGACGGCGGAAACGTACCTGCGACAGCAGCCCGGAGGCGTCCATGATGCCCCGGGTGTCGCGCCGCGGTCCTGCCATGGAGGCGATCCTATGTCGCGTTTCTTCAAGCCGGGGCCCACGGCGCGCTCCTACGGTGCCGCCATGACGAACACCGCTCACCAGGTACCCGGCCCACACCCCCTCGCACCGCCGCCCGCTCCGCCGGGGGTGGGTGCCCTCCTCGCCGCCGCCGCCCGCGCCGCCGTCCCCGTGGTGGGCGGCCTGCGGGACGACGGGCTCGGCGCCCCCACGCCCTGCGACTGGTTCACCGTCCGCGAGCTGCTCAACCACCTCTTCCAGGTCGTCGTCAACTTCCAGGCCCTGGCGGCCAAGGAGACCCCGGACTTCTCCGCCACCCCGGACTACGTCGGCACGTTCGGACCCGACTGGCGTGAGCGCTTCGCGGACGAGACCGCCCGCCTGGTCCTGGCCTGGTCGGCGCCCGGCGCCGAGGAGGGCACCAGCGGCGCGCTGGGCCTCCCGGCCCGGACGGTGGGCGGCCTGGCGCTGATCGACCTGACCGTGCACGCCTGGGACCTCGCCCGGGCGAGCGGGCAGAGCTTCACGCCGGACGGAGAGTGCGTGCGCGAACTCCTCTCACTGGTACGGGAGATGGCGCCCATGGCCCGGCAGCGGGGCGTCTTCGGCGAGCCCTGTCCGATCGCGCCGGGCGCCTCCGGCTTCGAGACCCTGCTCGCCCTGACCGGCCGCGACCCGGGTGCCTTCGCGGAGCCTCGTCCCTGACCGCTGCGGCCCGGAAGCCTTTCCGGAGCCTCGTCCGTGACCGGCCGCGGCCCGGAAGCCT
>NZ_JBFASK010000009.1:11446-73117 GCF_040677675.1 Streptomyces sp. NPDC053755
CGCGGCCCGGAAGCCTTTCCGGAGCCTCGTCCGTGACCGGCCGCGGCCCGGAAGCCCTGCCCGCGCCCCGTGACTGACCGGTCCCTCACGGAGGGGACTCGGCCCAGACCGCGGGGCCGCCGCCCCGCCACTCGATCAGGGGGGAGGCCACGACCTCGTCCGGTCCCAGCTCGAGCCCCACGGAGGCGAGCAGGTCCGCCACGTCGGCCACGCTCTCCGCCAGCCCGAGGATCCTTCCGTCCGCGTGGACGCGACGGCCGCCGGTCGGGGACGGTGGATGGACGACGACGGGCGCGTGGCTGCTCATGGGTCCACTGTGGATCCGTACCGACTCACCCGCATCAGGCTTACTCCGGTCGGCGCAGGGCACACGGGAGGGGCCCCAGCTCCGCACGTCGGCCGAGCTGGGGCGACCCGACCGGCCTACGGTGGCACCATGCGGCTGCTTCTCATGTCCGACACGCATCTGCCGGCCCGCGCCAAGCGCCTGCCCGACGCCTTGTTGGCGGAGGTCGACGAGGCCGACGCCGTCGTCCACGCGGGGGACTGGATCGACGAGGCCACCCTCGACCTGCTGGAGTCCCGGGCCCGGCGGCTCATCGGCGTGTACGGCAACAACGACGGTCCGCCGCTGCGGCGTCGGCTGCCCGAGGTCGCCCGCGCCGAGCTGGGCGGACTGCGGTTCGGTGTCGTCCACGAGACCGGAGCCGCCGCGGGGCGCGAACAGCGCTGTGCCCGGACCTTCCCCGACCTGGACGTCCTCGTCTTCGGGCACAGCCACATCCCGTGGGACTCCACGGCCCCCGGCGGTCTGCGTCTGCTGAACCCCGGCTCCCCGACGGACCGCAGGCGCCAGCCCTTCTGCACGTACATGACGCTGACCGTCGCGGCCGGCGCGTTGGGGGACGTCACCCTGCACCGGCTTCCCCCGAGATCCTGACGCCCGCGCCTGCGCCACGAGGACGTGCTCACCGGCCCGTGACGGGCCGGTGAGCACGGTGAAGGAGCAGGGCGGGGCGGGGGCGGGCCGGGCAGGCGGGACTCTCGCAACCCGCCTTACGGGACCCAGTGGTTGCCGGACGCCGTGATCATGACCTGGAGCTGGATGCTCGCGGAGAAGTAGCTGCCGGTGTCGACGGGGGTGGCCAGCATCTTGTTCCACAGGGCGTCGAGCCACGCCTGGCTGCCCGCGTCGGTCATCGCCGCGACGGCGAACGGGGCGAAGAAGGCGGCCTCGCTGCCCGCCGAGATCTGGGTGCCGTCGAGGCGGTAGCCCATGGCGATCCTGTTCGGGTCGCCGCCGGTCTTCGTCTTGATCCAGTTGTTCAGCTTCCGCGCCGCCGCGAGGGACTTGGCGTCGCCGCTGGTCACCGCGTCGTCCGCGATCCGCCACGGGGTGCGGCAGGCGTTCCACCAGTACGCGCCGTCGTTCGGGTCCTCCAGGACCTGCCCGGGTGCCGGCTTCGGTGAGGTGTCGGTGTTGACGACGAAGTCGGGCAGCAGACCGGTGTTCGGGGCGTACATGGACTGCAGGGAGGCGATCTGCGTCTGGTGCGCGGTGCGGATGGTGTCCCAGGCCGCGTCACCGGTCGCCGCGCGGAAGGCCCGGAAGTGGTCCACCATCCAGTCCGAGGTGCGGGTGATGTAGAAGTACTGGTCGCCGGAGCTGCTCCAGTCGCCCAGCTTCAGCAGGTGGGTCGTCGGGTTGACCTCGTCCTTCTTGATCGCCGCGATGTGCTTGATCGCGAGGTCCTTGTAGTTGTACGTCCCCGCGCTGCCCCACTGCCTGTCCGCGAGCAGCAGGCCGTACGCGACGTCCATGTCGCCGTCGGTCGCCCCGTCGCCGCCGTTGACGCTTCGGCAGTTCACGTCCTGCTCGGCCGCCAGCAGGTTCGGGTTGACGGCGGAGGGGTGGTCGATCTTCCACTTGACCAGACCGTCGAAGATCTTCTTCGCGTCGGGGTCGGCGCCGGCCATCGTCGCGGCGATCACCATGCCGTAGCCCTGCGCCTCGGCGACGTACGGGTGGTCGGCGTCGGGGGAGATGACCTGGTACCAGCCGTTGCCGCAGTTCTGGCGGACGAAGGCCGACTTCCAGCTCCTGTAGTAGTCGACGACCTTCTGGTCGACGGCCGCCTGGCCGCCCGACGGCTTCAGCATGCCGGAGACGTACGGCCTGAGGTGGCTGCCGAAGGGAACGGCGGGGCCCGCGCCGGTCGCGGGCGTGGTGACGGTGAGGGTGCTGCTCGCGGCCGACCGGTTACCGGCCGCGTCGCGGGCCTTCACGGTGTAGCCGTACGGCGTCGAGGCGGTGAGGCCGGTGTCGGTGTGGGACGTTCCGGTGGTGGAGCCGACGAGGGCGCCGCCCCGGTAGACGTCGTAGCCGGTGACGGCGACGTTGTCGGTGGCCGCGTTCCAGGCGAGGGAGACGCTCGTGGAGGACGAGGCGGTCGTGCGGAGGCCGCCCGGAGCGCTCGGCGCGACGGTGTCGGCGCCGCCCGCCGGCGAGCCGTAGACCCCGAACTCCCAGAGGGAGTAGCCGTACGGGGTGCCTCGGCTCGTTCCGTACATCCGTACGTACCGTCCGGTACCGGCCACGGCGAGGTCGTCGGTCGCCCCGTCGCCCGCGCTGGTGGAGTACACGTCGGTCCAGGTCGAACCGTCGGGTGAGGTCTGGATCTTGTACGTCCTGGCGTACGCGGCCTCCCAGTCGAGCTTCACCCGGGAGATCGTGTGGCTGGAGCCGAGGTCGATCCGCACCCACTGCGGGTCGACGCCCTCGGCACTCGCCCACCGGGTGGCGGTGTTCGCGTCGACGGCGAGACCCGCTTCGAATCCGGCCCCTTCGACCGACGAGGTCGCCGTGGCCTTGCCGACCGACACCAGGGTGTCGGCGGCGGCGGCCTGGGGGGCGCCGACCAGCGGCAGGGCCAGGAGGCCCGTCGCGACGAGGAGGGATATGCCTCTTCGGCTCATGGCGAGGGTCGTTCCTTTCCGGACATCTCGAGTCATGACATCTCCAGTGGATCGGGAACTCGGTGAGGATGGGCGGGGCGGACGGGTGCGGGCGTCCGATCGCGTCGGCCGGTGACGCAGGCGGCGTGCTGGTGGGCTTGAGGGGCGCGGACGCGGTGTCGAGGGTTGAGGAGTAGACGGGTGCGACGAGGGGTAGGCCCCGGGGCGACTCAATGGTTAGGAAATCTTCCTAACCATTGGCTCGGGAGCGTAGAGAGAGGCCCGACGTTCGCGCAAGGCCACGGAGAGGGAATTCACGCACCGCGTGCGGCACCCCTCGTCGCGGCCGACGCCCGTCCTTCCTAGGAGACTTGATGCAACGACGCACGTTCCTCGCCGGGGCCCTGTCCGGCGCGGCGATCTCCGCCGTACCCCTCACCGCCCGGCCGGCGGTCGGCGCCGCGGCGGCCACCACGACGGTGACCACCCTGGACGACCTGCGCAGGGCGATCGACCGGGCGGTACCGGGCGACCGGATCGTCGTCGCCGACGGCACCTACACCGTCCCGTCGGGCCAGGCCATCAACGTCTCCGGCAGGCACGGCACCAGCAGCGCGCCGATCACCATCGTCGCGCAGTCGCGCGGCGGGGCCGTGCTCCAGGGCGGCCGGAGCTTCGTCTTCTCCGACTCGAGCGACATCACGGTCAGCGGCTTCGCCTTCCGGCAGAGCACCACCCTGGAGATACCGGCGGGCTGCCCGCGTATCCGGCTGACCCGCAACGACTTCCGGTTCGCCGACACCGCCGGGCTCGACTGGGTGGTCGTGCGCGGCGACGACGCCAAGATCGACCGGAACCACTTCCACGACAAGACCACCGAGGGCATCTTCCTCGTCGTGGACGGCCCCGGCTCGACCGCCATGGCCCAGCGCCTCCACGTCTACAAGAACCACTTCTCCCGCCACAGCTTCGGCGGTGAGAACGGCGGCGAGCCGATCCGGCTCGGCGTCAGCGCCCGGGCCCTGTCCAGCGCCCACGCGCTCGTGGAGGCCAATCTGTTCGAGCGGTGCGACGGCGACCCCGAGGCCATCTCGGTGAAGTCGTCGGACAACACCATCCGGTACAACACGGTCCGCGACAGCCGGGGAGGGATCGTGCTGCGCCACGGCAACCGCTCCACGGTGGACGGCAACCACCTGCTCGACGGCGCCGAGGGCCTGCGTCTCTACGGCAACGACCACGTGGTCGTCAACAACCATCTCGCCGGTCTCACGGGACGGGCCCTGGTGATCGGGAGCGGGACCACCCGCGACCACCACGCCGGCGAGACCGCGGAGGAGCGACGGGGCAACGACGCCTGCGACCGTGCGGTGATCGCGCACAACACCCTGGTGGGCAACGCCCGCACGCTCACGGGCGAGACCAGGACCTACGCGCCGCAGGGCGTGGTCGTCGCCGACAACCTGCTGGTCGGCGACACCGGAAGCCTGGTGGAGATGGAGACGACGACCGGCTTCACCTGGCAGGGCAACATCCTGTGGGGCGCGGCATCGGCCGGCACCATCCCGTCCGGCGGCTACCGGAGGGTCGACCCTCTCCTGCGGCGCGGGACCGACGGGGTGTTCCGGCTGTCGGCCGGCAGCCCGGCGATCGGCGCGGCGACGCTGGTGACCCCGGCCGTTCCGTACGACGCCGACGGGCACGAGCGGGGCGGCTCCCGTGACGTGGGGGCGGACGAGTACGCCACGGCGGCGCCGCTGCGCCGCCCGCTGACCCCGGTGGACGTGGGCCCGAACGCGGTGTGAGGAACCGGCCGTTCACCCCGGGGGACGTGGGCCCGAACGCGGCGTGAGTACACCTGGCCGGCGTCGGCCCCGGCGGGGAGGAGCCGAACGCGGCATCGGCGGGTCGTCGGTGAGCGCCGGCCGGCGCCTTTCCGGGAAGGAGTCCGGGGGCCCGAATCCGACGGGCCCCCGGCGCGTCAGGGGGCGACCGTCTCGCTGGTGATCAGTTCCGCGAGGGCCGCCGGGCCGCCCTCGGCCAGCGCGCGCAGCTGCCGGTCCGCAGGGGTGCCCTCCTGGAGCAGCCGGTGCACCAGCGAGGTCACCTCGCGGGTGTCCCCGGCCTCGTCGAGGGCGTGCGTGACGTGGTCGAGCAGCATGACGAGGACGTCGCCCGCCCGGCGCGCCCGGCCGGCCGGGTCGACCAGCAGACCGCTCAGCCCGTGCCGGGCGGCGTGCCAGTTGGACGCCTGCAGCAGCTCGGGCGAGCACATGGGGAGCGGGGCCCCGGCCTTCTCCTCGCGGATGGCGGTGGCGATCAGGGCGCGGACGAGTCCGGCGAACATGACGGCCGCGTCGGCGCGCAGCTGCACGTCGGCGCAGCGCACCTCGACCGTCGGGTACCGGTCGGACAGGCGGGCCTGCCAGTACAGCTGCCCGGTGTCGGTGATGATGCCGGTGTCGAGCAGCGACTGGACGCGCCTCTCGTGGTCCTCGAGCGAGGTGAAGAGGGGCGGAGGGCCGCTGACCGGCCAGCGGCCGAAGACCACCGTGCGCCAGCTCGCGAACCCCGTGTCGTTGCCGTCCCACAGGGGCGAGTTCGCGGACATCGCCACCAGGACGGGAAGCCAGACCCGGATACGGCTCAGGACGGCGACGCCCGTCTCCCGGTCGGGCACGGCCGCGTGGACGTGCATGCCGTTGACGAGCTGCTCGGCCACCAGCTGCGGGGCCTGGGAGGACATCGCCAGATAGCGGGCCTTGCGGGTGACCGGCACGGGCGCGGTCTCGCGGTAGGGGGCCGTCGCGCAGGCGGCGAGCCGGCACCCGTTCTTCTCCGCCGCCGTGCCGACCGCGTGCCGCAGCCGCAGCAGGTGGCCGCCGACCTCGCCGAGGTCCGCGCAGACGGGCGTGGCGACCTCGACCTGCGCCTGCAACAGCTCCGACTGCACCTCGGCGTCCTCGACGATCGGCTGCAGTCCGGCCGCCGCGCGCACCTCGTCCGCGAGCGGCACCGGCAGGCACGTGTCCGGATCGAGCAGCAGGTACTCTTCCTCGACCCCAATGGTGATCATGTCCCTCCGGTACCCCGTATCGGCGGAGGGAATCGGTCCTGGTCAGGTCGCCGTCCGTGCGTGGCCGCCGGACGGAGGCAGCCGCGGGCGACCGGCTCCCGCCGAGGACCCAGGACGCCGCTCAGGCGCCCAGATGGCGCTGCATCCAGTCGGCGGCGGTGCGGCGGAAGAGCCGCCGGTTGTCCGCCCGCCGGAAGTCGTGGCCCTCGTCGAGCAGCGTGAGCAGCTCGGCCGCCAGCCCCCTGTCCCGGGCGGCCCGCACCATCTGCTCGGACTCGCCGGGCGGCACATTGGTGTCGTGCTCGCCGTGCACCGCGAGGAGCGGTACGCGCAGCTCGTCGACCCGGCTCATCGGGGACAGCGCGCGCAGCAGGTCCCGGTCGCGCACGGGATGGCCGTACTTGTGCGCCGCCGACTCGGCGATCCACGGCTCGGTGCCCTCGAAGAACGTCGCGAAGTCCGACATCCCGCACACCGCCACGCCCGTGCGGAACAGCTGCGGATGCCATACGAGGGAGGCCAGCGTCAGGTACCCGCCGTACGAGCGGCCCATCACCGCGAGCCGCGTCGGGTCGGCGCGGCCGGTCAGCACCACGTGCGCCGCGCAGTCGGCGACGTCGTCGATCGCGGCGAACCGACCCGTGCCCAGGTCGGCGTCCACGAACGACCGGCCCCAGCCGGACGAACCGCGGACGTCGGGTGCGAACACGTCCAGGCCCCGGCCCAGCAGCTCGTGGTACAGCGGGTCGAACACCGGCCGTTCCTGCTCCTCGGGGCCGCCGTGCAGATGGATCACGCACGGGGCCGGCCGGCCGGCGTCGCGGCCCGGGGCGCGGTAGTACCAGCCGCCCAGGTGCAGTCCGTCGCGGGCCACCGGACGCAGGGGCACCGGTCGCACCGGCGGCCTGCCCGGCGGCACGGCGTCCTCGTCCCGCGAGGACCAGGGCGTGCGCGCCGACAGCGCTCCCGGAGGCACCCGCCACACCCCGGGGCGCCGCTGGGAACCCGACAGCGCCAGCACGATTCCGCCGGGCCCCGCCCGGGTGATCCGGGTGACCACCTCGTGCGGCAGCGGCACGTCCCGGGGCGGCGTGGTCCCGGTGGCCGCTCCGCCGGGCACGGCCCCTTCCGGGGGAAGGCGCAGGGTCTGCAGCTCCGTCGCGCCCCGCACGTTCCAGGCGAGCGCGGCCGTGCGGCCGTCCTCGGCGAACGCGAGCAGCTCCAGGTCGCAGTCCTCCCGCTCGGCCAGCACGGACAGCCCGAGGCGGCCGCCGTCCTCGCCGAGCCCCGCGGCGAGCAGGGCGGCGAACTGCCGCTCGTGATCGCTCCGCAGCCACAGGGTGCGGCCGTCCGGCGAGAAACGGCCGATCCACGGGTCACCGTCGCCGACCCGCAGGACGGATCCGGTCCCGAGGTCGGCGGTGCGCACCACCACCGCCTCGCGCCGGCCCCGAGGCCCCCTGCGTACCAGCGCGAACCGCCCGTCCTCGCTGACGTCGCAGACGCGCAGTGTCGCCGCCCCCGACTCGGCGGCGACGAGCACGGGCGACCGGAGTCCGTCGGGATCGACCAGGTAGGCGGTGAGCCGGTCGCGGGGAGCGCCGTCCAGGCCGCTCGCCCCCTGGCCGGCCGGACCGTCCGTCGTCTCACCGGCCGGACCGTCGCCGTCCGGGCTCCACCGCGCCGCCGCCCCGTCCGGTGCGCCCACGGGGAGGACGAACCCGTCCCTCGGGAACAGCCCGCTTCCCCTCCCGTCCGGCCCGGCCGGGGGCACACCGGAGACGGAGGGGCCGACATCGCCCCGGCGGGCGCCGCCGAGCAGGGTGGCCGGGCCGTCGCGTTCCGCCCAGCCGGCGGGGAGGTCCGCGAACACCGCCTCGTGGTCCGGAGCGACGGCCGGGTCCTGCCGGACGGCGGAGTGGCCCGGCACAGGCGGTGGGGGCTCGGCGACCGTGACCGCCACGGCGGATCCGTCGCGCGTCCAGCAGCCGAGATAGGCCGAACTGCCGGCGTCCGCGCCCGCCACGATCCGGCGGCCGGTGCCGTCCGGGCGTACGCACAGGACCCGGGTGAGCTCACCGCCCCCGGGGGCGACCGTGTAGGCGATCCACCGCCCGTCCGGGGACCAGGCCACTTCGGTGACCGGGTCCGGGTCCGCGTCGAGCAGGTGGATCTCCGTGCCGCCCACCGGCCCCGTCCACAACTGCGGAACGCCCGTCCGGTCGCAGATGAACGCCACCTGCTCGCCCGTCGGGTCCGCGGACGGGTACCAGCAACCGTGCGAGATCAACGGCTGGGGCGTGTCACGCAGGCCCGCCGCATCGGCCAGCGGCACCGGCACCGGTGCCGCCGACGTGACTCCGCTCAGTTGATCCCGTGCGTCTGCAGCCATATCTCCAGCAACGCTACGTGCCACAGGGCGTTCGCCCCTCGCTTGGTCCGGTGGTGGTCGGGGGCCGAGAGCAGCTCGGCGACGTACTCGTCGCGGAAGACGCCCCGGGCCCGGGCCTCGGGCGCGGACAGGGCCTGGCGCACCCGTTCGAGGACAGGCCCCGCCATGTGGCGGATCGCCGGCACCGGGAAGTAGCCCTTGGGCCGGTCGACGATCTCACGGGGCAGCAGCGCGCGGCCGGCGTCCTTGACGACGCCCTTGCCGCCCTGCGCCAGCTTCAGCTCCGGAGGGCAGGCGGCGGCCAGCTCGACCAGCTCGTGGTCCAGGAACGGCGTCCGGGCCTCCAGGCCCCAGTCCATGGTCATGTTGTCCACGCGCTTGACCGGGTCGTCGACCAGCATGACGTGCGTGTCGAGCCGCAGCGCCGCGTCCAGCGCGGTCTCGGCGCCCGGCGCGGCCATGTGCTCGCGCACGAACCGGCCGGACTCGTCGTGCCCGGTCAGGAGGTCCGGCTGGAGGATCCGGGCGAAGTCGGCGTGCGGCCGGTCGAAGTACACCTCCGCGTACGTCTCCGGCTCCCGCTCGCGCTCCACGGCGGCCATCTGCGGATACCAGCGGTACCCGGCGAACACCTCGTCGGCGCCCTGGCCGCTCTGGACGACGCTCACCTCCTTGGAGACGAGCTCCGACAGCAGGTGGAACGCGACCACGTCATGGCTGATCATCGGCTCGCTCATGGCCAGGACCGCCCCGTCGAGGGCGGTCGACACCCGGTCCGAGGGAACCATCAGCTGGTGGTGCTCGGTGTCGTAGCGGCGCGCGATCAGGTCGGAGTACGCGAACTCGTCGCCCTCCTCGCCGCCCTCCGCCTCGAAGCCGACGCTGAACGTCGCCAGGTCCCGCTGCCCCTCCTCGGCCAGCAGGGCCACGATCAGCGACGAGTCGAGCCCGCCGGACAGCAGCACGCCGACCGGCACGTCGGCGACCATGCGGCGGCGCACGGCGGTCCGCAGCGCGTCCAGGACGGCGTCGCGCCAGTCGGCCGCGTCCATGCCGGCGTCCTCCGGGCGGCGGGTGTACGACGGCTGCCAGTAGCACCGGTCGCGGTAGGAGCCGTCCGGCTCCACCACGCGGACCGTGGCGGGCGGCAGCTTGCGCACGCCGTTGAGCACGGTCCGCGGCGCGGCCACCGTGGCGTGCCAGCTCAGGTACTGGTGCAGCGCGACGGGGTCGAGCGAGGTGTCGACGCCGCCGCCCGCGAGCAGCGCCGGAAGCGTCGAGGCGAACCGGAGCCGGCCGGGACCGTGCGCCAGGTACAGCGGCTTGATGCCGAGCCGGTCACGGGCCAGGACCACGCGGCCGCTGTCGTTCTCGACGATGACGAAGACGAACATGCCGACGAAGCGGTCGACGCAGTCCGTGCCCCACTGGCGATAGGCCTTGAGGATGACCTCGGTGTCCGAGGTGGAGACGAACCGGTGTCCGAGGGACTGCAGCTCGCGCCGCAGCTCCCGGTAGTTGTAGACACATCCGTTGAAGACGCCCGTCAGCTGGGCCTCGGTGTCGGACATCGGCTGCGCACCGCGCTCGGACAGGTCGATGATCTTCAGCCGGCGGTGTCCCAGTGCCACGGGCCCCTGGGCCCAGATGCCCCGGCCGTCGGGCCCGCGGGGGGCCAGGCGGTCGGTCATGCGCTCCACAGCGGCCACGTCGGGCCGCCGGTCGTCGAAACGTATCTCACCGCTCAAACCGCACATGTCGCACCTGCCAGCCGTGCCACACCCACCCCCGGCACACCGGGAATCTCGCTGTCCTCCTCGACCCCACGCGTATCAATCACGACCACTCCTTGAAGACGGGGAGCGGACGCCCGTGCGCCGTCCTGTTCCTCGGCTCACGGCGACCCGCTCCGCTTCGCGGGTTCCCCGTTGATCGTGGGGCATGCCTCACGAGCGCGCCACCGGCGCGCGGGCCCGGCCGACGGCCCGGCACATGGCGTCCGGCCGGCCCCGGGGCCGGGCCGGTCCCCCGGCCGGTCCCCGGGCCGGCCCGGCGGAGTCCGCGGCCTCCACCATGATCATCCGAGGTTGTTTTTGCCCTGTTCCGCAGGGAACCCGCAGTGCCATGGACCACTCACAGGCACCCGTGCTCGACGCGCTGGCCGCGTACCACACAGAGAACCAGACCCCCTTCACACCGCCCGGGCACAAGCAGGGGCGGGGCGCGGACCCCCGGGTCCGCGCGATCCTCGGCGACGACGTCTTCCACTCCGACGTGCTCGCCACCAGCGGCCTCGACGACCGGACCTCGTCCCACGGGGTGATCACCAGGGCCCAGGAGCTGATGGCCGACGCCGTCGGCGCGGACCACACCTTCTTCTCGACCTGCGGCAGCTCCCTGTCGGTCAAGGCGGCCATGCTGTCCGTCGCCGGGCCGCACGAGAAGCTGCTCGTGGGCCGGGACGCGCACAAATCCGTCGTCTCCGGCCTCGTCCTCGCCGGGATCGTGCCGATCTGGGTGGACCCCCAGTGGGACCCCGAACGGCACCTCGCCCATCCGCCGTCCGCCGACGCCTTCCGCGCCGCCTTCGCCGATCACCCCGATGCCCGGGGCGCCCTGGTGACCACGCCGACGCCGTACGGCACCTGCTCCGACCTGCGCGCCATCGCCGAGACGTGCCATGACCACGGCGTGCCCCTCATCGTCGACGAGGCGTGGGGAGCCCACCTGCCGTTCCACCCGGACCTGCCGACCTGGGCCATGGACGCCGGTGCGGACGTGTGTGTGACCTCGGTCCACAAGATGGGCTCCGGCCTGGAACAGGGGTCCGTCTTCCACCTCCAGGGCGACCTGATCGCACCGGAGGTACTCAAGAACCGCGAGGACCTGCTCGGCACCACCAGCCCCTCCGTGCTCGTCTACGCGGCCCTCGACGGCTGGCGCCGCCAGATGGTCCAGCACGGCCACGCCCTGTACGACGACGCCCTCACCCTGGCCAAGACGGTACGGGCGCAGATCGCCGAGATCGACGGCATGCACGTCCACGGCCGGGACGACTTCTGCGGCCCCGGCCGCGCGGCCGACCTCGACCCCCTGCAGGTCATCGTCGACATCACCGGCCTCGACACCACCGGCTACCGCGTCGCCGACTGGATCCGCGCCCACCATCGCATCAACCTGCACCTGTCCGACCACCGCCGCACCAGCGCCCAGCTCACCCACGCCGACGACACCCGCAGCGCCCGCGCCCTGGTCGCCGCCCTGCGCGACGCGGCCGCCCACGCCGACGAGCTGCGGCCCGCGGCGCGGGTGGAGGTCCCCGACCCGGCCGACCTGCGCCTGGAGCAGGTCATGCTCCCGCGCGACGCCTTCTTCGGGCGCGTCGAGCAGGTGCCGTGGGAGAAGGCGGCCGGCCGGGTCACCGCCGAGATGCTCACGCCCTACCCGCCGGGCATCCCGGCCGCGGTGCCGGGTGAGAGGCTCAACGCCGAGGTCCTCAGCTATCTGCGCAGCGGCGTCGAGGCGGGCATGGTCGTGCCGGACGCCGCCGACACCGAGGTGAAGACCATCCGCGTGACCGTCGAGGACTGACGCCCGGCGCCGCCGGCGGCGGGAACGCCGTCACAGGCCCACGGCGGCCTTCTCACGGAGGCGGGTCCAGGCCCGCTCCGTCACGTCCGGGCGCAGCAGGACGTCCACCGCCGTGCAGGCGAGCGCCTCCGCCGCCGCCAGCATCACCTCCCGGGCCCGGGGCCCGGCGGCCGCCTCCGCGAACGGGGGCGTGTGGTCGGCGCCCTCCGAACCCATGATGGCGACGAACGGGTGGATCGCGGGCACCCGCGTACTGACGTTGCCGATGTCCGACGAACCGAGGTACACGCCCGGCACCGGCTCCGACAGCCGGATCCCCGCGCGGTCCATGTGCCGGGCGAAGAGGCCGGACAGCACGTCGTTGTCCCGGAAGTGCTCGTAGCGCCCGCCCACGCCGGTCACCTCCACCGTCGTACGGGTGGCCAGCGCCACGCCCTGCGCGCAGCTGCGCAACTCCTCCACCAGCTCCTCCAGCGCGGACGTGGTCGACCCGCGCAGGCCGAACATCCCCTCCGCGTACTCGGGGACGATGTTCGTGGCCCGCCCCCCGTCGGTCACGATGCCCTGGATGTGCGAGCCGGGGGCCAGCCGCTTGTGCAGGACGCCCAGCGCGTTGAACAGCTGGATCAGGGCCCCCAGCGCGTCGATCCCCTCCGTGGGGCTGCCGGTCGGGTGCGCGGCCCGGCCGTGGTATCCCACCCGGACCTGCGCGCTGGCCGTCAGCGGCGCCCACGACCAGTCGTAGACGCCCGGGTGGAACATCAGCGCCGCGTCCACCCCTTCGAACAGGCCCGCCTCCACCTCGGCCACCTTGCCGCCCCCGCGTTCCTCCGCCGGAGCCCCGACGGCCAGCAGCGTTCCCCCCACCTCCCCGAGCGCCGCCCGCACGGCGAGGGACGCGCCGAGCCCGGCCGACGCGATCAGGTTGTGCCCGCACGCGTGGCCGAGCAGGGGCAGCGCGTCGTACTCCATCAGCAGGGCCGCACAGGGACCGTCGCCCGGCGTGGCCGCCGTGCCCGTACGCGCGACGAAGGCGGTGGGCAGGCCGGCCACCCCGCGCTCCACGCGGAAGCCCTCCCGTTCGAGCTCGTCCGCGAGCAGACGGGAGGCCCGCCGCTCCTCGTAGGCCGTCTCGGGGTCGCGGTGCAGCGCCAGGCTCACGTCCCAGAGGCGGTCCGCCCGGGCGGCCACCTCCTCCCTGACGCGGGCGTACACGGATTCCGGGGTCTGCGACACGGGGCCTCCTCCGACGTGGGCGGGTGCTTCCATCCCCCTCGTGTTCCACGGACGCGGCGCGCGATGCCCGCGGCGGCCGGCCCCTCCCACCGGAACACGCCGCCCCCGCCCCCGCCACCCCCGGCCGGAGGACGGACACGTACATGTCCGCGTGAGGGGTACGCGGCGAACACGGAAGCGACGAAGGACGGGAGATCCGTGTCCGACAGGACGTCCCAGGCCGCCACCTGGTGGGGGCGCCGCCGACGCTCGGCGTGCGCGTTCGTGAAGGACGCCGTCCGAGGGCCGGGCGAGGCACGCGACGGTGCCCTGCTGCTGGCCAAGGGAACAGCCGCCGCGACGGTCGCCTGGTGCCTGGCCTCCTGGCTGCTGCCCGCGGGTGTCACCGCCTTCGCCCCGTTCACGGCGCTGCTGGCCCTGCAGTCCACGGTCTACCGCTCGCTGTGGGACTCGGCGCAGTACCTGGGAGCCATGGCGATCGGGACGGCGGTGGCGGCCGGATTCGGCAGCACCGTCGGCGTGCACGCCTGGACCCTCGGCGTCCTGGTCTTCATCGCCCTCCTGGTGTCCCGGCTCGACCTGCTCGGCGGCCAGGCAGCCCAGGTCCCGGTCGTGGCCCTCTTCGCCTTCGCCGGAGGCGGGGGGCGGATCGACTACATCGGCCATCTGGTGTCCTCGGCGGTCATCGGCGTGTGCTGCGGCCTCGCCGCCCAGTTCGCGATCGCCCCCTCCCCGCACACGGACACGGCGCGGCGACGCGTCTCCGACCTGGCCGCCCATACCCGGACGCTGCTCCGCGACCTTGCCCGGACCGTCACGGGGGAGGCTTCGGACGAGGACGGGGGAAGGGACTGGGCGCACCGCTGCGAGGAACTGGCCGGACGAGCGGCGCACGCGCGCGGCGCGCTCGACAGGGAACGGGAGAACACCCGGCTCAACCCGCGCCGGCCCTGGAGCAGCGCCGAGGCCGCGCTGCTGCGCTGCCACGAGACGATCAGCGTGGTCGAGCGCGTCGGCACCTACGTCCGCTCCATCGCCCGCGCCCTCGCGTACGAATCCCAGACCCAGGACCCGTCCCGAGAGCCCGGTTCGCCCGCCCCCTCGCGGACGTCCGGAGCGTCCGTGTCCGCGGACTTCCGCGCCTCCTACGCCGGGCTGCTGCACGCCACCGTCGCGGCGCTCGAGTGTCTCGACCCGCCCCACGGGCCGGACGACCCCGACCGGCTCCGCCGCCACGTCGAGGACGCCGAGCGCCGGCACGAGGAGACGAGGGCCATGGCACGCGCCGGGCATCTCGACCACCCGGGGGAGTGGCCCGTGCACGGCACGGCCCTCGTGGAGGCGGCCCGCGTCATCGAGGAGATCAGGCACCTGTCGAACGGTGCCGACCGGGGTCACCGGTGAGCGGGGCCGTCCGGGCGAGACGGAAGCCCACGTCGTCGACCCGGAAGGCCGGATGGCTGCGGCGCCGCGCCGAGGCGCGGCAGCTCCAGTGCTCGTCGAACCAGCCGCCGCCCCGCAGCACCCGGTAGCCGCCGTAGACCTCGGGGTCGTAGACGTCCCAGCACCAGTCCCAGACATTGCCGAGCATGTCGTACAGGCCCCACGCGTTGGGCCGTTTGCCGCCCACCTCCCGCACGCGCTCCCGGGCGTTGTCGCGGTACCAGGCGATGTCGTCGAGGGGCCCGTAGTGCGGCCCGGTCGTGCCGGCCCGGCAGGCGTGCTCCCACTCCGCCTCGGTCGGCAGCCGGTACCCGTCGGCCGCGGTGTCCCATGCGACGTGGCCGCCGTCGTCGGCCGCCGGCCCCGCTCCGGTCGGAGCCTCCCCGCCCGCCTGCGCACCGGTGCCGAAGCGGTAGGCGGGAGTGAGCCCCTCACGCCGGGACAGGGTGTTGCAGAAGCGGACGGCGTCCCACCAGGAGACGCTGTCGACGGGCAGCCGGTCCCCGTCGGCCTCGCCCGGCCGTGCGCCGGTGACGTCCGTGTACAGCGCCCGGGTGACCGGGACCGGCGCCAGGCGGAAGGACGCGACGTCGACCGTCCAGCGACGTCGGGTGCGCCGGTCCGACAGGGTGACCCGGCCGCCGGGGACCGTGATCATGTCCATGAAGCGACCTTATCGCCCCCGCCCCGCGCGGCCCCCTGCCCTCCTCCCGCCCGGTCCGTCCGGCCTCGCGCCCTCGACTCAGTGGTCGCGTCGCGCGCCGAACTCCAGCAGCCGTGGTCTCGCCTCGCCGGACGCGGCGGCGTCCGGCATCCGCCGGTCGGAGGTGACCGGCCCGGTCAGGGTGAAGGGGATGCCGACGCTCTGGCACATCCGGCGGGTGCGGGCGACGGCGCTGAGCGTCGCCGGGGAAGGGGAGTCCGTCGGCAGCTCGAAGACCACCAGGTCGGGACGGTGGGCGGAGACGAGCGCCTCGACCTGGAGCGCGGCCGCGGCGCGATTGGTGACGTTCAGGTCCTGCTGGACGGTCACGCGCAGGGTGCCGTTGTCGATCATGTGGGTGACGAGCATCGTCCACCGCCCTTCCTCGGGGTGCACAGGGGGCGCCGCCGCGCAGCTCGGCGCCCGCGTGCCGTGTCCAGTGTGACGCCAGGGCGTCCGACCGGGCAGAGCGGCGCGCACGACGCACATCGAGAAGGCGGCGGCGATCGTCAGGATTCGCCCCGCGGCCGAAGGGGCCCGCCGAGCGGCGTGGCGTACAGGACCAGGTTGGCGTCGTACGCCCGCTTGTCGGGGTCGTAGTTCCCGGCGCAGGTGACCAGCGCCAGTCGGTGCGCGCCGCTCCGGCCGAACAGCTCCGCCGGAAGGGCCTGTCGGTCGTAGAGGCGCCGGGCGGCGATGACGTACGGATACGTCAGGCCGTTCGCGGCGACGAGCTCCACCCTGGCCCCGGGGGCGAGGCCGTGCAGGGCGGCGAAGGCCCCGGGACCGGAGCCCCGGGTGTCCACATGGCCGGCGATGAGGGTCGTGCCCTCGGCGGCGCCCGCCATGGCCCCGAGCGCCCACCAACCACCGGTACGGGCGTCCTCGGGCAGGGCCAGTGCTCCGTCCCGGCCGGCCGCCACCGGCACCACTACCGCGCGCAGCCCTCGCGCGCCGCGTATCTCCGAAGGCGGCGACGGCGCGGGTGCTCCGACGGCGGCGGACGGCGGCCCCACGGCCGCCGGGGGGAGCGCTCCGCCGTCGGCCGGACCGGCCGGCCGCGCGAGCGCGTACACGCCGGCGGTCACTCCCGCCAGGCCGAGCGCCACCATCGTGGTCGCGCGGCTGTTCAAGGGTGCGGCGTGCCCCGTCGGCGCCCCCGGACGAGCCGGGCGACGCCGAAGCCGGCGAGCTGGCCACCGCCGGCCAGGCCCGCGGCTCCGGCCGGGGACGGGGCGTCGGACCAGGAGCCGGCTAGGACGCCGGCGCCGGAGGCGGCCGGACGACCGGCACCGCCGGCCCGGGCCGAGCCGATCGCCGGCAGGGGAGCCGACAGCGCGGCCGTCCCGACCACCAGCCCGGCGACGCGCGCCGGCCGCATACGCCTCACAACCACTCCCTCCGTGTCCGCCGGCCCGCCACCGGAGGACGATCACGAGGAGGTGCGGCTCCGGGCCGGGTGCCGGGGATCGCCCCGCGTCGGCCCGAATAGCACCTCGCGAGGACATCAGTCCCCGGCGACACGCCGACCGAGGGCGCTATTCGGTACTTTTCACTCGTATGGGTCGCACCGCGTCCGACGGGAGTACGCGAGCGGCCCGCGCGGAAGCGGAGGCGCGGGTGGGCTCCTCCCCGCGGGTCTCAGCGGCGAGCAGGTCGACGGCGGCCAGCAGGTCGTCCTGCGTGGCGGCCGCCCGCAGACGCCGTGCCGCACTGCCGGTCGCCACCGCCCGTGCGACGAGCTCGCGCACCAATTCCCAGTCGCCGTGCTCCTCCAGCGCGGGCCGCAGCCGGCGCAGGAGGGTCTCCATGACCCGCGGGGCGGGAGCCGGGCGGCGGGTCTCCGGATCGACGAGGTCCCCCTCGAGCCCGGACCGCGCCGCGCGCCAGGTCGCCGCGCGCAGCCACTCGTGCCTGCCGTCGCATTCCCGGCGGCCGGGAGGCGCCGTCCGGGCGCAGGCGTCGGTCACCAGGGCGCGGAAGAGCCCCGCGATCATCACCACCGTCTCGGGGCGGGGGCAGGCGTCGCAGATACGCAGCTCCAGGGTCTGCTGATGGGCGGACGGCCGGACGTCGTAGTAGATCATCCCCGCGTCGCTGATCACGCCCGACCGGATGAGGTCCGCCACCGCCTCGTCGTACTCGGCGGCGCCGTCGAAGCAGCCGGCCGGGCCCGCGGTGGGCCAGCGCTGCCACAGCATGGTCCGCCAGCTGGCGTAACCGGTGTCGGAGCCGAGCCAGAACGGTGAACTCGCCGACAGCGCGAGCAGCGGCGGCAGCCACGGCCCCAGCGCGCACAGGACGCGTACCGCGGTGTCGCGGTCGGGGACGTCCACGTGCACCTGGGCGCCGCATATCAGCTGCTCGTCCGCGACGCGGCGATAGGCGTCCGCCATGTTCCGGTAGCGCGGCTCCGGGGTGACGTCCACCGCCTCGACCTGCCCCAGCGGGGCGGTGCCGGCGCCGAGGACGGCGAGGCCGTGGCGCGCGGCAGCCTCGTCCAGGCGACGCCGGGTGCGGAGAAGGTCGTCGTGCAGTCCCCCGAGGGAGGCGTGGACCTCGCTGTTGGTCTCGATGATCGAGCGCGCCATCTCACGCGTGAACGTCCCGCCGGGCAGCTCGTCCAGCAGCACATCGGCGCACGCCACGAGAGATCCGCGCTCCCGGTCGATCACGTGGAACTCTTCCTCAACCCCTACCCGAACGGTCACGACCACTCTCCAGGGATCCGGGGACGGTTCGACCGGCCTCACCCGCTCCCGCCATCGACGGGCTGCGGGTCAGGAGGCCGGTTCTACGACCCGCGAGTGCCCGGATGCGGCCGTCTTAGGCATCACACCTCCGCCCGCCCCGGGCGGGCGCGTCCCCCGCGTCCGCGCTGGGCAGGCGACGATCGCACGGCCGGCCGCGACGGACCTCGGCAGCTCGTACGCCACCGCCGGGGGCGGCGAGGAGCCTCGGACAGCCGTCTTCCCGCCCCGGCGGGTGCGTCGCCGTCGGTGTGCGCCCCGCGTCGGCGCCGGGATGGCGAGCCCTCCCCGCCCGGCGGCGCGTGCGGGGCGTTCCCGGCCGGGGCTGTCCCTACCCGCCCAGGTGTCCTGCGCGGGGGTCCGGGAAGCGTCGCGCGCCCGGGCCCGTCCCGTATCGGTGCAGGTCAGCGGACCTGGACGGATGTGACCAGAGTGTTCAGGTCCGGCCGGAGCTTCTTGTTCGTCTCCGGCAGTACGACCCACAGCACCGAGGGGCGGACCCGCCCGGTGTCGACCACGAGGACCGCGTTCAGGTCCATCGTGGACGGCACCCCGCGCTGGGGGAAGTGGATCTCGCTGACCAGCAGCCAGGCGTCATGTCCGTCGACCTTCAGCGGCTGCGACGTCGACCAGGATCGCCTGGTCGCGGGGGGTACTCGTAGCGCCGCCGCTCGTCCATCACCGCGCCCGCCACGCCCCGCAGCTCCCCGGTGCCGCCGGCCGCGGCCATGATGTCCTCGTCGGACGAGGCCCCGCGCCGGCGGCCCTGGGCAACGATCCGGCTCGGGTGGTCCTGGCCGCCCAGGGACTTCGCCCCGCGGGTGAACGCCCGAGGTGTGCTGTCAACGAAGGGGAACGGCTCCGTCACGGCCTGGGCCTGCACGCGGACGATGAGGCGGGTGTCGCAGGCGGCAGCGGGCCCGTCGTCGAGAGCCGGAGTCGTGGGGGCGCACTCGGCCGAACCGATGGCCACCACCCGGTGATGCACCACAGGTCGATCCCTGCGATCCGCATCGCGAGCGTCCCGAGTCCGCTCCCGCACCGTTCGCGCCGGGCGCGAGGGACCTGAACCGGTTCGAAAATTCGCGCCGGCGAAGTGATCACGCTGCTACGCTCCTTACGCCCGCGCCGGGGGGACCGAGCGGGCGGGACAGCAGCACAGGCCCGGGGAGACCGCCCGGGAGCACGCCCGGGGAATGGGGAGGGAACCACGTGGTTCGTCATGCCCTCGCGCGGAGGGTTTCCATCGCCGCGCTCGGACTCGTCATCGGATCGGGAACGCTGATACCGCTCGCGTCACCGGCCGTGGCCGACGAGCCGGGAGCGCCGCAGGAGCTGGTGATCCCGGCCGCCGTCAAGAAGACGCCAGGCTGGGACCGCGTCTACCGGTACGGACAGGCGGAAGAGGGGGACTCCGACAGCGTCGGAGCCGAAGGCGTCTTCCTCAGCGAGAACGGTCCGAACCCGGTGTGGACGCGCTACCAGGACGGCAAGACCTTCGAGGTCCCCGGTCTCGGCGATGCTCCTGGTGCGGGCCGCGGGACCGGGACCGACGCCCTCGCCTACGTGACGGCGGACCGGGTCGAACTGCGCCACGCCGACGGCGCCGTGGACACCCTGACCCTGGCGGCGGGGCTGAAGGAGCCGAACGTCTACGGGCTGCGCGCCGTCGCCGACGACCCGGTCACGGGCCGCACCCACATCCTGTCCGCCGAAGCCGGCGGCGGCACCGCCGACGTCACCGTCGAGGAGCCGGAGGGCACCGACCTCGGAACCGCGGTGGCGGGCGACGGATCCTCGCTGGTGCTCCAGGGCGCCGCCTCGGGCGGCAAGCGGCGCTACACCCTGGTGGACGCCGCGACCGGCAAGGCCGAGGGCTCCCTGCCGCTCGTGCCCGAGGACTACACCCAGGCCAAGATCTCCCCCACCCACGTCCTCCTCTTCGGCGACTACGACAACAAGACCGTCTTCGTCGCCTCCCGTACGCATCCCTCCGCCCCGCTCGTCGAGGTGCCGGTCGTCGCCATCGGCTCGACCCTGTCCCTCGTCGGCGACTGGATCGTGCACGCCCCGTACGGCAGGATCGAGGCCGTCCCGATCAAGGGGGGCGACCCGGTCGACATCTTCACCGGCCAGACCCGCGGCCTCGCCTCCGGCACCGACGGCACCGCCGTCACCGTCGGCGGCCCCAGCAGCGCCGACTGGGCGGTGCGGCGCATCGCGCCGGGTGCCGACGGCAAGCCGGTGGTCACGACGGTCAAGAAGATCCCCGGTACGACCGTCCCCGTGGAGCGCCTCGCACTCGCCCAAGGGCAGTTGGCGGTCGTCGACCACAGCGACGACGACTCGGCGTACACCCGGGCGTGGAGCCGCGAGCTCAGCACGAGCGGCGCCCTCGCCTACGGCGAGAGGTCCGCCGAGAGCCTCATGGCGGACCCGTGCCCGGCGGCCGACCAGGCGTGTACCGAGTACTGGCCGACGGGCGACGGCCGCTTCCTGACGCACATCGGCGGCAGCGACGGCTACGTCGTCGTCCAGGGCTGGGAGAAGGGCGGATTCCTCTCCGCCCACGCGGGCGGCGCCTCCCGTGTCCGTGACCTGAGCGGGCCGTATCTGGTGATGGACGTCACCACGCGCTCGGGTACCGAGCAGCGCGTCCTGCTGCTGGGGCAGGACCACGAGAAGACGCAGGTGCTCGAGGAGCGCGCCCCCGTCGCGTCCGCCCTGTGGGGTTCCTGGCTGTGGAGTGCCGGCGCCGAGGAGGGCGCGGTGACCGCGAAGGACCTGAAGACCGGAAAGACGGTCGAGGCCCTGAACACGGGTGCCCCGTGCGTGCCCCAGGAGCTCCAGGCCGCCGGACGTCGGCTCTACTGGTCCTGCGGCACGGGCGGTCCCGCCGGCGTCTACGACCGTACGGCGAAGAAGTCCCGGGCCGTCCCGTCCGACGAGGCCCTGCTCGGTGACGGCTATGTCGTCACCCACGACAAGGCCGCCGGCAAGCTCGTCCTCACCGGCACCGACGTCTCCGCGCCGGCCGTCAGCCGTGTCGTCGGCGACCTGCCCGACACCGGCACGTCCCAGCGCCGGGTCCGCTGGTCCGTCGACCGGTTCGGCGGACACCTCGCCTACGCGGACGCCGAAGAACGGATCCACGTCGTCCCCAGCGGCATCGCTCCGCAGCCGCCGACCGTCCTCTCCCGTGAGGACGCCCCGCTCGTACGGGCCCGCGACACCGCGAACCCGACCGTCCTCACGGCGGTGACTCCGTCCCGGCCCCTCGGGGCCTGGACCCTGACGGCCCGCCACCTCCGCACCGGCAAGGTCAGCGAGCTGGCCTCCGGCACCGACGGCCGTTGGCTGAACCCGACCTGGGACGGCAGGGACGAGGCCGGGACGCTGCTGCCCAACGGGGAGTACGCCTGGACGCTTACCACACGGCCCGACGGCGCCGCGGGCGCCGAGGTGAGGCTGACCGGCAGCACCGTCCTGCGCGGCGGCGCCTCCCCGGCGAACAGCTCCTTCACGAGCCTGCCGCCCCGGCGCGTGCTCGACACCCGCTCCGGCACCGGTGCCGCGCAGGGCAAGGTGAGCCCGAAGGGCACGGTCACCGTCGACGTCTCGGACGTCCCGGGCGTGAACGTGTACACCACCACGTCGGTGGCGCTGCACGTCACCGCGACCAACGCGACGGCGGCCACGTTCGTCTCCGCGTACGCGGACGGCGCCCCCCGCTCCTCCGCGTCGAACCTCAACGTGCCCGCCGGGAAGACCGTCTCCAACCTGGTGATCGTCCCGGTCGAGCGCGGCAAGGCGACCTTCTACAACCACGCGGGTACGGTCGACCTCATCGCCGACGTCGCCGGTGCCCACACGCGGTGGGACGACTCGGGCTCCCTGTACCAGCCGATGGCTCCCTGGCGTGCCCTCGACACCCGTGCGGGCCTCGGCGCTCCCCGGGCCAAGGTGAAGGGCGGCGCCCGGGCGCACCTGTCCCTCCAGGGCACCGCCGCGGGCGGCGCCGACGTGACGGCCGTCGTCCTCAACGTGACGGCGACCAACGTGACGGCCGGCACCTTCGTCGCGGCCCTGCCGGCCGGCGCGCCGGTGGTCGGCTCGCACCTCAACCCGGGCGCCGGCGAGACCCGTTCGAACCTGGTGGTCGTGCCCGTCGAGAACGGCGGCGTCGACCTGTACAACCACGCCGGCGAGGTCGATCTGATCGCCGACGTGGCCGGCTACTACAGCGGTGCGAACGTGGGGTCGCTCTACGAGCCGCTGGCACCGGCCCGGCTCATGGACACCCGCGGCGGCATCGGCGTCGCCAAGGCGACGGTGGGGCCGGGCGGGACGGTCACCCTGACCGTCGCCGGCAAGGACGGGATCCCCGCAACCGGCGCCACCGCCGTCGTGCTCAACGTGACGGCGACCAACACCACGGCGAGCACGTACGTCACGGCCTACCCGTACGGCACCACCCGTACGAGCGCGTCGAACCTGAACGTGCCGGCCGGGACGACCGTCTCCAACCTCGTCGTCGTCCCCGTCAAGGACGGCAAGGTCACCTTCTACAACCACGCCGGGTCGGCGGACCTGATCGCCGACGTGCAGGGCTTCTACGCCGAGTGACCTGACGCGGAGACAGGGCGAAGGCCACCCGGTGACTCCCGGGTGGCCTTCGTCGTCCGAGAACCGGTACGCACCGCGGGGGGCGCCCACCGCCCGGGCGTGCGCCGTGCCCGTCGGCAGCGCGCACCCGCCGGGCAGCGCCCTGGGTCGTGTCCGGAACGTCTCGCCGGCCCCCGGCCTTGGGCCGGACGCCGATACCTTCCGGACCCTCCCTAGGAGCTGTCGTCAAAGTGTCAGGCCCACATCAGGAGTGATGCGAGGGTGACGGGTGCCTCGTAGGACTGGGCGGTCTTCTCGTAGCAGGTGATGCCGCGCCACTGTTTCAAGCGATTGAAGCACCGCAGGCCGGGCCGTCCGAGGCTCTTCCCGGGTAGGTGTCACGCCACGGAGGGCGGGGAATGGGACGGGTATCCGGATTCGGTCTCGTCCCCCTCCCTTCCCCGCGGGTCTTCATGCCTTTTACGATCTTCGACATGTCGAACCCGTCGCTCGTACCTGTCCTGCGTGGCTCCCGCGGAACCGTGCTCCAGTTCACCGGTGATGCGCTGACATGGCGTCGGGACGCCGAGGAGGTGACCATCCCCCTCCAGGCGGTCGCGCGCGTCCGCCTGGAGGGGCGCGCTGTCACGGTCGAGCTCCGCGCCCCGGCCGGAACCGCTCCCGCCGTGCACCGCGTCGACGGCGTGAGCCAGGCCGCCGCGGCGCTGTTCGTCCCGGCGGTCACCGCGGCCCTGCCCGAGCGTACCGAGGAGAGCGGGACGGTCGACGGCTCGACACTGGTGTCCACGTACACAGAGCCCGCGCCCGAAAGCGATCCGCTCAGGAACCCGGCGATCGGCATCGGTGTACTGTCGGCCGCCTCCGCCCTGGTCGCCTGGATCGTGGGTGACCTGCCCAGCGCGATTGTGGCGCTGGTGGGTGCTCCCATCGGCCTCGGGATCACGTGGTTCGGTGCTTTCGCCTGGTACTTCGTGTTCCTGCAGTGGCATTTGCCCCGGTCTGGCATCACCGTCGAGGCGACGGTGGTCACGGAGTACCTCAGGACCGCGACCTACGCCTACACGGAGCTGGACGGCGCGAGGCGCGATATCCACGACAAGAAGGTCCAGGGGAATCCCTACGTCGCCTATGCCGCGGCCGATCCGGACAGAAGGACGCTGTGCTACTCGCCGCTCAAGATCGCCGGGGACGCGGTCTTCGCCTTGCTGGTTCTTCTCGTCGGTCTCGGCGTGATGGCCTTCGTCGTCTTCCTGGTCGTGATCATGAACCTGCCCTAGGAGTTATCGTCAAAAAGTCAGGCCCACATCAGGAGTGATGCGAGGGTGACGGCTGCTTCGTAGGACTGGGCGGTCTTGTCGTAGCGGGTGGCAATGCCTCGCCACTGCTTGAGGCGGTTGAAGTACCGCTCCACGACGTTGCGGTGCTTGTAGACGTCCTTGTCGAAGGCCGGAGGGCGGCCTCCGAGGGCGCCCTTCCGGGCACGGTTGCGCACCTGGTCGGCCCGCTCGGGGATGGTGTGCCTGATGCCGCGGCGCCGTAGCCAGGTGCGGATCGCCTTCGAGCTGTAGCCCCTGTCGCCGATGACGTGATCGGGCCTGGTCCGGGGTCGGCCCAGTCGAGTCCGGGGCACCCGGATGGCGTCCATCACCGCGGTGAACTGAGTGCAGTCGCTGGTGTTCCCGCCGGTCAGGACGAACGCGAGCGGGCGGCCGATCGCGTCGCAGGCGAGGTGGACCTTGCTGGTCAGGCCGCCCCGGGACCGGCCGAGGGCCGGGCTTTGGTGCCCCCTTCGGGCCCCGGCGGCGTGCTGGTGGGCGCGAACGATGGTCGAGTCGACCGACACCAGCCGGTCGATATCGCCCGCGGCGTCCGCCTTCGCCTGCGCAGCCCGCAGCATCCGGTCGAACGTGCCGTCCGCCGCCCAGCGGCGGAAACGCGTGTGGAGGCTGGCCCACGGACCGTATCGCTCGGGCACGTCCCGCCAGGGGACACCAGTGCGGAACTTCCACACGATCCCGTTCAGGACCATCCGGTCGTCCAGCCGGGGCCGCCCCAGCGCAGGCCGGGGCAGCAACGGGCGTATCAGATCCCACTCGGCATCGGATAGTTCATGACGACGCATCACCACACCATGATCCACAATCCGAGATCACTTTGACGACAGCTCCTAGTCGAGCGTGTCGGGGTCCGGCCCCGTCCGCAGGCCCCGGTCGAGGGCGCTGATCGCGGTCATCTCGTCGGCCGTCAGCGTGAGGTCGAAGACGTCGATGTTCTCGCGGATCCGGGCCGGCGTGACGGACTTGGGGATGACGACGTTCCCGAGCTGGAGGTGCCAGCGCAGCACCACCTGCGCCGGTGACCTGCCGTGGCGGGCGGCGATCTCCCGCAGGGCGGCCTCGCCCAGGACGGCGCCCTGGGCGAGCGGGCTCCAGGCCTCGGTGGTGATGCCGAACCGGGCGTGGTGCTGGCGCAGCTCGCTCTGCTGCAGGGCGGGGTGCAGCTCGACCTGGTTGACGGCCGGCACGAGCGTGGCGTCGGCCAGGAGCCGGTCGAGGTGCGCGGGCGTGAAGTTGGAGACCCCGGCGGCCCGGACGCGGCCGTCGGCGACCAGCTTCTCGATGGCCCGCCAGGTCTCCTGGTACAGGCCCCGGCCGGGGGCCGGCCAGTGGATCAGATAGAGGTCGACGTGGTCGAGGCCGAGCTTGGCGAGGCTGTCGTCGAACGCCCGCAGCGTGGCGTCGTAGCCCTGGTCGGCGTTCCACACCTTCGTGGTGACGAACAGCTCGTCGCGGCCGAGGCCGGACGCGGCCAGCGCCCGGCCGACGCCGGACTCGTTGCCGTAGATCGCGGCGGTGTCCACGGAGCGGTAGCCCGCCTCCAGGGCGGCGGTGACGGCGGCGGTGGTCTCCTCGTCGGAGACCTGGAAGACGCCGAAGCCGAGCTGCGGGATCTCCACGCCGTTGTTGAGGGTGACGGTGGGGACGAGGGCCATGACGTGCCCGAACCTTTCGTGGGGGAGGGGACAGCCGAGAACACGCTCGTTGCGTACACCGGCTGAAGGCGTACACAATAATTGCACACGCTGGTTATATGTCGACGCCCTCCGGTCTGCGGTTCCGGGTCCTGGAACCCCGCGTTTGCAATTAAAGCGCGTCTGCAAGTATTGTCGGCGCAAGTAAAGCGCTCGCGCAATCACGTGGAAGGTGCTCTTCAATGCCACTCGCGCTTCTCGCCCTCGCGATCGGGGCCTTCGGGATCGGCACGACCGAGTTCGTGATCATGGGCCTGCTGCCCGATGTCGCGGCCGGCTTCGGTGTCTCCATCCCCACGGCGGGCCTGCTGGTCACCGGTTACGCCCTCGGCGTCGTCGTCGGCGCCCCGCTCATGACCGTGCTGGGCACCAAGGTGACCCGCAAGCGGATGCTGATGGTCCTCATGGGGCTCTTCGTCCTCGGCAACCTCCTGTCGGCCGTCGCGCCGAGCTTCGGGGTCATGGTGGCCGGCCGGATCGTCGCCTCCCTCGCCCACGGCGCGTTCTTCGGCATCGGCTCCGTCGTCGCGGCGGAGCTGGTCGCACCCGAGAGGAAGGCCGGAGCCATCGCCATGATGTTCACCGGCCTGACCGTCGCCAACGTGGTCGGCGTCCCCGGCGGCACGCTCATCGGCCAGGCCGTCGGCTGGCGCACCACCTTCGTCATCGTGGCCGCGCTCGGTGTCCTGGGCCTGCTCGGCATCGCCAGGCTCGTCCCCGACATGCCGAAGCCCGCGGGGGTGCGGGTACGGCACGAACTGGCCGTCTTCGGGAACGCCCAGGTGCTCCTCGCCATGGCCATGACCGTGCTCGGCTTCGGCGGGGTCTTCGCCGCCCTCACCTACATCGCCCCGATGATGACCGAGGTCGCCGGATACGCCGACTCCTCCGTCACCTGGCTCCTGGTCCTCTTCGGACTCGGCATGGTCGCCGGCAACCTGGTCGGCGGCGCCTACGCCGACCGCCGCCTCATGCCCCTCCTCTTCGTCTCCCTCGGCGGCCTCGCGGTCGTCCTCGCCCTCTTCACCGTGACGGCGCACGACAAGGTCCTGGCGGCGATCTCCGTCGCCCTCATCGGCGCCCTCGGATTCGCCACCGTGCCCCCGCTCCAGAAGCGCGTCCTCGACCACGCCCACGGTGCCCCGACCCTCGCCTCCGCCGTGAACATCGGCGCCTTCAACCTCGGCAACGCGCTCGCCGCCTGGCTGGGTGGGCTGGTGATCGCCGGCGGCCTCGGCTACACCGCCCCCAACTGGGTCGGCGCCCTCCTCGCCGCGGCCGCCCTGCTCCTCGCGTTCCTCTCCGCGGGGCTCGAGCGCCGTGACCGGGCCGCCGGCCGGGCCGTCCCCGCCGACGCGCACGTCGTCGCCGGCTCCGCCGCCCCGCGGGTCCGGGGCGATGCCGCCGATCGCCCGGCCGCCTCGGCGCTCCACTGACCGACCCGCGAGCCCGGCACCCTTCTCGGACGTCCGGTACGGCGCGTCGTCGGCCGAAAACCGGCCCCCCGCCCCTCCCGTGCCGAAGAGTGCGGGGAATCGCCGCGGAAGAACCGCGGTCCCGCGGGCGCTACGGGGAAGCAGCGGTAGAAGCGGCTCGCACCGGACGGAAGGAACGGGCGCAGGTCATGAAGATCGATCTCACCGACACCAACTCAAGCAAGATCAACAAGGCGATCCTGTCAGGACGCAGGTCGCTCGGTATGCCGGCGGTCGGGATGGTGCTCACCCTCGTCATCGTGACCGACGAGGAGAACGCCTACGACTCGCTCAAGGCGGCCAACGAGGCGTCCCGCGAGCACCCCTCGCGCACCCTCGTGGTGATCAAGCGCCACGCCCGCTCGCCGCGCGAGCGCCTCGCGCCCCGCCTGGACGCGGAGGTGCGCGTGGGCAGCGACGCCGGCGCCGGGGAGACCGTCGTGCTCCGGCTGCACGGAGAGCTCGGCGCGCGCGCCGACTCCGTCGTCCTGCCCCTGCTCCTGCCCGACGCCCCCGTCGTCGTCTGGTGGCCGGTCGACGCCCCCGAGGTGCCGTCCAAGGACCCGCTGGGCGCCCTCGCCCAGCGCCGCATCACCGACGCCTACGCCGTCGAGGACCCGCCGGCCGCGCTCGCGGCCCGCGCGGCGTCGTACGCCCCCGGCGACACGGACCTGGCCTGGACCAGGCTCACCCCCTGGCGCTCGATGCTCGCGGCGGCGCTGGACCAGGCCCGTACGACCGTCGTCTCGGCCGTCGTGGAGAGCGAGGCCGACAATCCCAGCGCCGAACTCCTGGCCCGCTGGTTCGTCGACCGGCTGAACGTCCCGGTCGAGCAGGTCGTGACCGACGGCCCGGTCGTCACCGCCGTCCGACTGGGCACGCCCGACGGCGAGATCCGCATCGACCGGCCCGAGGGACCGGTGGCGAGGCTCGCCATCCCCGGCCAGCCGAGCCGGGTCCTCGCCCTGAAGGTGCGGACCACGGCCGAACTGATCGCGGAGGAGCTGCGCCGGCTCGACCCGGACGAGATCTACGCGGCGGCGCTGCGTGCCCAGTTGACGCCCCCGCCCCCGACCTCGGCCCCGTCCCCGGCCGCGCCGCCGGCTCCGTCCCCTGACCGGTCGGCGGCCGCCTCCTGAGGGGAGCCGCTGCGGTACGCCGGCCTCGTCACCGGGGTTCCAGCGGCAACCCCACGTAGTTCTCGGCCAGTTCCGCGCCGGCGTGGGGGGAACTCGCGATCCGTTCCAGCTGTGACAGTTGCAGGCGGGTGTCGAACGGGGACTGGCCGGGGTCGGTGTGCAGCGTGGTGGTCATGAAGTTCGAGAAGTGCTCGGCACGCCAGACCCGGCGCAGGCAGGTGTCGGAGTACGCGTCGAGGAGTTCGTCGGAGCCGGTGGAGGCCCGGTGGGCGAGCGCCCGGGCGAGCACGACGACGTCGGCGGCGGCGAGGTTGAGGCCCTTGGCGCCGGTCGGCGGGACGATGTGCGCCGCGTCCCCGGCGAGGAGGACCCGGCCCCAGCGCATCGGCTCCGTCACCGCGCTGCGCATCGGCAGCACCGACTTCTGGACGACCGGGCCCCGCTTCAGGCGCCATCCGGGCTCCGCGTGGAGCGCGAGCCGGGCGTCGAGTTCGTCCCAGATCCGGCCGTCGGACCAGTCGGCGGGGTCGGTGCCGTTCGGCACCTGGAGGTAGAGCCGGCTCACGGCCGGAGAGCGCATGCTGGCCAGCGCGAAGCCCCGCTCCGAGTGGGCGTAGATCAGCTCGTCGTAGACGGGCGGGGCCTCGGCCAGGATGCCGAGCCAGGAGTACGGATAGGTCCGCTCGTACGTCGTCCGGGCGCCCGCCGGAACCGCCGTGCGGGTCACTCCGTGGAAGCCGTCGCAGCCCACCACGTAGTCGCAGGTCAGCGTCTGCTCGCGGCCCTCGTGGGTGTAGTGGATCACCGGACGGCCGGTGTCGGCGCCCTCCACCGCCCGCACCTCGGCCTCGAAGAGCAGCGGCCCGCCCTCCGCCCGCTGGAGGGCGACGAGGTCCTTGACCACCTCGGTCTGCGCGTAGACCCAGACCCGCCGGCCGTCCGCCGACCCGGGCAGGTCCACGCGGTGGGCGCGTCCGGCGAAACGCAGCTCGATCCCGTCGTGCGGCAGGCCCTCGGCGTCGAGGCGGGCCCCCGCCCCGGCGGCCCGCAGCGCGTCGACCGTGGCCTGCTCCAGGATGCCGGCGCGCTGCCGCCGCTCGACGTAGCTGCGGTCCCTGCTCTCCAGGACCACGCTGTCGACGCCGGCGAGGTGCAGAAGACGTGCCAGGAGCAGCCCGGAGGGGCCGCCGCCGACGATCCCGACGGTGGTGTGCACGGTGCCTCCCGAGTGTTCGTATAGTGAAAGAAACTTCACCCATTGATTGGCAGAGTGTGCGCCCGGTGCCGCCCGCTGTCAACGGTCGGTCCGGGCCCCGCCGCCGACGGCCGCCCGGGCCGGACGCGGACCGGGCCGAGGGTCCGGCCCGCGCCCCGTCCGTCCTCTACGGTGTCCCCAAGATCCGTCAGGGAGAGTCCATGTCACCCACCGATACCGCGACGGCGCCGAGTGACGAGGCGCCGGACACCCCGGCCCCGCCGGAAGCCGTCGCGCCGCTGATTCGCGGCCTCACCGTGCTGCGGGGACTCACCGACGCCGACGGGGTCCTCAGCCTCAGCGAGCTGGAGCGCGCCACCGGCCTGGCCCGCTCGACCGTCGACCGGGTCACCGGCACGCTCGCCCGCATGGGATACGTACGCCTCGACGGCCGCGACGTCTTCCTCGCTCCCCGGCTGATGGAACTGGGCAACGCCTATCTGGCCGCCCTGCGTCTTCCCGGCCTGCTCGGCCGCCACGCCGACGCCCTCGCCGACGAGCTGGACGAGTCGGTCTCGCTCGCGGTGGGCGACGGCGACGGCATCCGCTTCGTCCACCAGGCCACGCGCCGGCGTGCGATGTCCCTCAGCTTCCGCATCGGCGATCTGCTGCCCGCCGAACGCACCGCCCCCGGAGCCCTCTTCGCCGCCGCATGGACGGAGAGCGAGTGGGAGAGCTGGCGCGCGCGCCGGCGCGCCGATCCCCGGGACGCCGGCTTCACCGCCGTCCCTCCGGAAGTCGCGGCGGGCGGCGGCGGAGCGCCGGACGGACCCGGCGGCGGGGACTTCGCCGCCCGGGCGGCCCTGGCGGGGGAGCGCGGCTGGGCCCTGGACGACCAGCTCATCGAGCCCGGTCTGGTCGCGCTCGCCCTGCCCGTACGGGGGCCCGACGGCGGCCTCGCCTGCGTGGCGAGCGTGGTGAGCCACACCAGCCGCCACACCGCCGTGTCTCTGCGGGACGCGATGCTGCCCCGGCTGCGGGCGGCGGTGACGGCCTGGGAGGAGTCGCTGCGGCGGCCACCGGCCCCCGAGGCCGCGGTCGCGCCGCCCGAGGGCCTCGCGGCCTGGACGCACGCCTCGAAACAGGAACTCGGCCGCGGTTTCGTCGAATCGCTCGCCCGCGGCCTCACGGTCCTGACCGCCTTCGGCGAGGGGCGCGGCGCCCTGTCCCTGAGCGCGGTCGCCGAGGCCACCGGACTCGCCCGTGCCACCGCCCGCCGTGCCCTGATCACGCTGGAGCACCTCGGATACGTCCACGCCGAGGGCCGGCTCTTCCGCCCCACGCCCCGGGTGCTCGCCCTCGGTTTCCCGTGCCTCTCGCGCATGCCGCTGCCGCAGATGGCCGCGCCGCACCTCGGCGAGCTGTCCCGGCGGGTGCACGACTCGGCCTCCCTGGCCGTCCTCGACGGCGCGGACATCCGCTACACGGCCCGGGTCGCCACCCGGCGCGTCATGAGCGTCCACATCACGGTCGGCACCCGCTTCCCCGCCCACGCCACGTCCATGGGCCGGGTGATGCTCGCCGACCTCCCCTCCGACGAGCGCCGGGCGTGGCTCTTCGGCGCCGAGCCGCGCGCTCTCACCCCGCGCACGGTCACCGGGCGCGCGGAACTCGCCGCGTTGCTCGACCGGGTGCGGGAGCAGGGGTACGCCCTCGTCGACGAGGAGCTGGAGCAGGGGCTGAGGTCGATCGCCGTACCGGTGCGCGACCGTGCGGGGGTCGTCGTGGCGGCGGTCAACGTGGCCATGCACAGCAGCCGTCGCACCGTCGAGGAGTGTGTCCGGGACGTGCTCCCCGAACTGCGCGCCGCCGCGGCCGGGATCGAGGAGGACCTTCGCGTCGCGGGACGGTTCGCGACGGTGCTCGCGGTCTGACCGTCCCGCCGGGCGGTTCTCCCGGCGCTCCCGGGCCTCAGGCGGAGGCCGCCGGCTCCGCGGGGGCGCGCAGTCGCTCCGCGGCGTCCGACACCCGCAGCAGCAGGTCCATGAACTGCGTCCGCTCCTCGTCCGAGAGCGGCGCGAGGAAGACCTGGTTCATCCGGGCCGTCCGCTGGGTCAGCCTCCGGTGCGTCCGTTCCCCCTCGGCGGTCACGTGCAGCAGGAACCGGCGGCCGTCGCCCGGGTCGCGCACCTTGTCGAGCAGGCCGCGGCGGATGAGCCGGGTGATCACTTCGGCGATGGTGGAGCGGTCGAGGCCGACGCGCTCGCCGACGGTCCGCTGATCGAGCCCGGGTTCGGCCGTCAGCGCGTTGAGGACACCGAACTGGGGGGAGGTGATCTCCTCCGAGACCATGGTGTTCCACAGCAGGTGGTGCGCCTGCTGGAGCCGCCGGGCGAGGTGCCCGGGATGGGTGGTCAGATCCACTGCGGCCATGGTGGTCACTCCCGCTTCACGCCTGATTCGTCGGTGTACTGAGTAAAATGGAACCATACCGTCCAGGCCGCGCTCCGCCTAGCAACCCATTGACGTGCGAAAAATTGAGTGCCAGCATGACCGCGTCGTGAGGAAATGCTCAGTGCACTGACGAATTTCGGAGGCGTCGGGATATGGACAAGGTGGTCGCCACAGCCGCCGAGGCGGTGGTCGATGTCCGGGACGGGGCCTCGCTCGCCGTCGGCGGCTTCGGTCTCAGCGGTGTGCCCGACACGTTGATCGACGCGGTGTACGCGGGGGGCGCGCGGAACCTGCGGGTCGTGTCGAACAACTGCGGAGCCATGGAATCCGGCCTCGCCGTACTGCTGGCGGCGGGCCGGATCGCGCGGGTGACGGGGTCGTACATCGGCGCGAACAAGGAGTTCGCCCGGCAGTACCTGGCCGGTGAGCTGGAGGTGGAGCTGATCCCGCAGGGCACCCTCGCCGAGCGGCTGCGGGCCGGCGGCTGCGGCATCCCCGCCTTCTACACCCCGGCAGGCGTCGGCACCCAGGTCGCGGAGGGCGGGCTGCCCTGGCGCTACGACGGCCGGGGCGGGGTCGCGCTGGCCTCGCCGGCGAGGGAGGTCCGGGAGTTCGACGGGGCCGAGTACGTCCTGGAGCGCGGCATCCGCACGGACTTCGCGCTCGTGCGGGCGGCGCAGGGCGACCGCCACGGAAACCTCGTCTTCAACCGGTCCAGCCGCAACTTCAACCCGCTGGCGGCGATGGCGGGGAGGATCGCGATCGCCGAGGTCGAACGACTCGTGGAGCCGGGGGAGATCGACCCCGACGCCGTCCACCTGCCCGGGATCTTCGTCCAGCGGGTGGTGGAACTGACGCCCGAGCAGGCGGCGGACAAGCGGATCGAGAAGAGGACCGTCCGATGAGCTGGACCCGTGAACAGATGGCCGCCCGGGCCGCGCGCGAGCTGAAGGACGGCCAGTACGTCAACCTCGGCATCGGACTGCCGACCCTCATACCCAACCACCTCCCGGACGGCGTGGAAGTGGTGCTGGAGTCGGAGAACGGCATCCTGGGCACCGGCCCCTACCCGACGCCGGACCAGGTCGACCCCGACCTCGTCAACGCGGGCAAGGAGACCGTCACGGTCCTCCCGGGCGCCTCCTTCTTCGACTCGGCCCTCTCCTTCGGCATGATCCGCGGCGGCCACATCGACGTCGCCGTCCTCGGGGCCATGCAGGTCTCCGCCCGGGGCGACCTCGCCAACTGGGCGGTGCCGGGCAAGCTGGTCACCGGCATCGGCGGGGCGATGGACCTGGTCCACGGCGCGCGCTCGGTCCTCGTGATCACGGCCCACACCGCCAAGGACGGCTCGCCGAAGATCGTGGAGAACTGTGATCTACCGCTGACGGGCCGGCGTTGCGTGAACCGGATCATCACGGACCTCGGTGTCCTCGACGTCACCGACGAGGGCCTCGTGCTGGTCGAGACGGCCCCCGGTGTCGGCACCGACGAGATCCTCGCCAGGACCGCCGCCGACGTCCGTCTGCCCGAGGCCGGACCCGCGCGCTGACCCGGACCACGTCCCGCGCGGCGCAGCACCCCGGCTCCGTACCGCGCAGGCCACCACCGCGCCCCCGTACCGCGCGGGCGAGCGCCGCACCGCGCCCCCGTTCGGCGCACGCCACCACCGCGCCCCCGTTCCGCGCGGGCGAGCGCCGCACCCCGGCGCCCCGCATCCAGACCCGCACCAGACCTCCGGGACATCCTCATGGCTCTCACCCAGTCGGACATAGACACCGAGATCGACGACCTGCAGAAGGCGTACGACAAGCAGCTGGCCGCCGGCGCGCCCGCGCGCAGCCACCCGGCCCGCGACTACGCCCCCTACCGCAGCTCCCTCCTGCGCCACCCCCACCGCCCGCTCGTCGCCGTCAACGGAGGGGACCCCGAGACGGTCGAGCTCTCCGGGCCGGTCTTCGGACCCACCGACGTCACCGACGCCGACAACGACCTGACCCGCCGGCATGCCGGGGAGCCCCTCGGCGAGCGGATCACCGTCTCCGGACGCCTCCTCGACCGGGACGGCCGCCCCGTGCGCGGCCAGCTCATCGAGCTGTGGCAGGCCAACGCCTCGGGACGGTACGCCCATCTTCGCGACCGCCACCCCGCCCCGCTGGACCCCAACTTCACGGGCGTGGGCCGTACGCTCACCGACGACCGGGGGCGGTACCACTTCACCACCATCAAGCCCGGCGCCTACCCGTGGCGCAACCACACCAACGCCTGGCGCCCCGCCCACCTCCACTTCTCGCTCTTCGGCACGGCGTTCGCCCAGCGGCTCGTGACCCAGATGTACTTCCCGGGCGACCCCCTGTTCGCATACGACCCGATCCTGCGCTCGGTCACCGACCGCGCCGCCCGCGAACGGCTCGTCGCCACCTACCGCCACGACCTCTCGCAGCCCGAGTTCTCGCTCGGGTACGCCTGGGACATCGTCCTCGACGGTCCCTGCGCCACCTGGATCGAGGAAGGACGCTGACCGTGCCCGAGACGACGCCGCCGTTGCCCACGCCCTCCCACACCGTCGGACCGTTCTACGGCTACGCCCTGCCCTTTCCCGACGGGGAGCGGGTCGCGCCCGCGGGCCACCCGGAGCGGATCACCGTGCACGGTCACGTGCGCGACGGCGAGGGCGCCCCCGTCCCCGACGCCGTCCTGGAGTTCTGGCAGGCGGCCCCCGACGGCTCCCTCGCGGGCGCCCCGGGATCGATGCGCCGCGACCCCGTGACCGGCGGGTTCCTCGGCCGCAACGGCACCGACTTCACCGGCTTCGGCCGGGTCGCCACGGACGCCGACGGCCACTACGCCCTCCACACGCTGCCGCCCGGCAACGCGGGGGCGCCCTACATCAGCGTCTGCGTGTTCGCGCGCGGACTGCTGCACCACCTCTTCACCCGGGTCTATCTGCAAGACGGCCCGGACCCGCTGCTGGACGCGCTCCCGGCCGGGCGCCGCGCCACGCTGGTCGCGCGACCGGAGGAGAACCGCACGTACCGGTTCGACGTCCGCCTCCAGGGCGAGGACGAGACGGTCTTCCTGGAGTTCCGGTGACAGACGCGCTCTTCGACGCCGGACTGCTCGCCCCGGGACGCGCGGGCGCCCCGGCCGAGTCGGCCACCTCCGACACCGCGTTCCTCCAGGCCCTGCTCGACGCGGAGGCCGCGCTCGCCCGCGCCCAGGCGGCCGTCGGCCGGATCCCCGCCGGGGCCGCCCACGCCGTCACGGCCGCCGCCGACGCGAGCCGCTTCGACGTGCGCGACCTGGCCCTGCGGGCCCGCGGCGGAGGCAACCCCGTCATCCCGCTCGTCGCCGACCTCACGGCCGCCGTGCCGGGGGAGTGGCGGCCCTACGTCCACCGGGGCGCGACCAGCCAGGACATCATGGACACCGCGACGATGCTGGTCGCGGCCCGCACCCTGGGCCCGGTCCTCGCCGACCTCGACCGCACGGCACGGGCCCTGGCCGTCCTGGCCGCCGCTCACCGGGACACGGCGATGCCCGCCCGCACGCTCACCCAGCACGCCGTGCCCACCACCTTCGGTCTGAAGGTGGCGGGCTGGCGCTCGCTCGTCCTCGACGCGCGCGACCGCGTCCGGACCGTCCGGGACTCACTGCCGGCACAACTCGGAGGCGCGGCGGGCACCCTGGCCGCGTTCCACGACTACGGCGGCGACCCGACCGGATCCGGCGGGACGCGCCCGGGCTCGCATGACACCCGCCCCAGTGGCCCCGCTGCGACGCGACCTGGTGACCCCCGCGGGGCTGTCGCCGGTGCCGGCGGCCCGGCAGCGACGCCCCCTGCCGCCACCGACGCCGGCTCGGCCGGCCCCGGGACGACCGGCCCCGCCCCGGCCCGCCCCGGGGCGGACGCCGCCGCGTTCTCCGCCGAGCGGCTCGTCGCCGCCTTCGCCCACGAGACCGGACTCGCCTTGCCCACGCTGCCCTGGCACACCCTGCGCACCCCAATCGCCGACCTCGCCGGCGCGCTCGCCTTCACGGCCGGTGCGCTCGGGAAGACGGCGGTCGACGTGCTCACCCTCTCCCGTACCGAGATCGCCGAGGTGACCGAGGGCGCGGGCGGCGGATCCTCCGCCATGCCGCACAAGGCCAACCCCGTCCGTGCCACCCTCGTGGCGTCCGCCGCCCGGCGCGCCCCGCACCTCGCCGCCGCCCTCCACTGCTCGCTCGCGGCGGAGGACGAACGCCCGGCCGGCGCCTGGCACGCCGAGTGGGAGCCGCTGCGCGAGCTGCTCCGCCTCGTCGGCGGAGCGGCCCACGACGCCGCCGCGCTCGCCCGAGACCTGCGCGTCCACCCGGACGCCATGCGCGCGAACCTCCGGCTCACCGGCGGGCTGATCGTCTCCGAGCGGCTGGCCGCCGCCCTGGCCCCGCTCCTCGGACGGGACCGCGCCACACGGCTCCTCACCGACCTCGCCCGCAGGGCCCGCGCCGAGGGGCGGACGCTGCGCGAACTCCTCGCGGAGACCGACGAGGCGCGGGCGCTCGACCTGGACGAGCTGACCGACCCCACGCGCTGCACCGGATCCGCGGCAGCCCTCACCGACCGCGCCCTGGAGCGACGATGACCCCCACCCCGCCGTACGATCCACCGCTCCACCACCGGGCCGAGGGACCCGCGTCGGGACCGGTCCTCCTCCTGGGCCCCTCCCTCGGCACCTCCACCGCCCTGTGGGACGCGGTCGCCCCCGAGCTCTCAGCCACCCACCGGGTCGTGCGCTGGGACCTCCCCGGCCACGGCGGCTCCCCGGCCTCCCTCATCGGCCCCGGAGCGACCGTCGCCGACCTGGCCGGGCTCGTCCTGGCCCTCGCGGACCGCCTCGGCGTCGACCGCTTCTCGTACGCCGGGGTGTCCCTCGGCGGAGCCGTCGGTCTCCATCTCGCCGCCCACCACCCGGAGCGGATCGACCGCCTGGCCGTGCTGTGCTCCTCCGCCCACTTCGGCGAACCGACGAGGTGGCGCGAGCGGGCGGCCTCCGTGCGCCGGGAGGGACTCGCCGCGCTCGCCGAGAGCGCCGGCTCCCGGTGGTTCACGCCCGGCTTCACCGTCCCCCGCCTCGTCGAGGACCACCGCACGGCCGACCCGGAGGCGTACGCCGCCTGCTGCGACGCGCTCGCCGCCTTCGACCTGCGCGACCGGCTGCCGTCGATCACCGCGCCGACCCTCCTCCTCGCAGGCCGGGAGGACCCGGCGACCCCGCCCGCCCACCTGCGGGAGATCGCCGACGCCGTGCCGGGGGCGGCGCTCACCGAGATCCCCGGCGCCTCCCACCTGGCGCCGGCCGAACGGCCCGAGGCCGTCCTCGGCGCGCTGACCGCCCACTTCGGGCGCCACGCCCCGCGCGGCATGGCGGTGCGGCGCGAGGTGCTCGGCGACGCGCACGTGGACCGCGCCCAGGCCGGCCAGAGCGCGTTCTCGGCCCGCTACCAGGACTTCATCTCCCGCTACGCCTGGGGGGAGATCTGGACCGACCCCACCCTCACGCGCCGGGAGCGGAGCCTCGTCACCCTCACGGCCCTGGTCGCCCACGGCCATCTCGACGAACTGGCCCTGCACCTCCGCGCCGCGCGCCGCAACGGCCTCACCGTGGACGAGATCGGCGCCGCGCTGCTCCAGACCGCCGTGTACTGCGGCGTCCCGGCGGCCAACGCGGCCTTCACCGTCGCCGGGCGCGTCCTGGCCGAAGAGCCGGCGGACGCCGGACCCGACCGCTGAACGGCCCGCCCGGCCGGGCCCTCGGCGTGCGCGCGCCCCGGAGAGGGCGGAGCATGAACGTGGGAGAGAAGCGGTAAGCGGGGGCGGTGACCCAGGAGGGTGCCATGCCCGTCCCGGTAGGCGGTGACGCGCTTGTCGTGCTGAGCGGCGTCGACAAGCACTTCGGCGCGCTCCATGTGCTCCAGTCCATCGACCTGACCGTCGGGCGCGGCGAGGTCGTCGTCGTCATCGGCCCCTCCGGCGGAGGGAAGTCGACCCTCTGCCGGGCCATCAACCGGCTGGAGACCATCGACTCCGGCGAGATCGTCATCGACGGCAAGCCCCTGCCCGCCGAGGGCCGCGAGCTCGCCGCACTGCGTGCCGACGTCGGCATGGTGTTCCAGTCCTTCAACCTCTTCGCCCACAAGACCGTGCTCGAGAACGTCACCCTGGGCCAGATCAAGGTCCGCAAGAAGGACAAGAAGGAGGCCGAACGACGGGCCCGGGAACTCCTCGACCGGGTCGGGGTCGCCTCGCAGGCCGACAAGTACCCCGCCCAGCTCTCCGGCGGCCAGCAGCAGCGCGTGGCGATCGCGCGCGCCCTGGCCATGGAGCCGAAGGTGATGCTCTTCGACGAGCCCACCTCGGCCCTCGACCCCGAGATGATCAACGAGGTGCTGGAGGTCATGCAGCAACTCGCCCGTGACGGGATGACCATGGTCGTCGTCACCCACGAGATGGGCTTCGCCCGCTCCGCCGCGAACCGTGTGGTGTTCATGGCGGACGGCCGGATCGTGGAGGAGACGACGCCGGACCAGTTCTTCAGCAACCCGCGCAGCGACCGTGCCAAGGACTTCCTGTCGAAGATCCTGCACCACTGAGCCACGGCCGCCGCGCGCACAGGAGCACCCAGGGGTGTGAAGGCCATGAACCCGCGCAAGCTCAGCAAGGCAGCCCTCGCCGCCGCGGCGGCGGTCGTCCTCTCCGTCACCGCCGTCGGCTGCGGCGACGACGGCGGCGGGAACGGCGGATCCGCCGCCGCCGACGACGACAAGATCACCATCGGCATCAAGTACGACCAGCCCGGCATCGGGCTGAAGACGCCGGACGGCACCTACACCGGCTTCGACGTCGACGTGGCCACCTACGTGGCCAAGCAGCTCGGCCACGAGCCCGCTGACATCGAGTGGAAGGAGGCGAAGAGCGCCGACCGCGAGACGCTGCTGCAGCGCGGCGACGTGGACTTCATCGCGGCCTCCTACTCGATCAACGACGAGCGCGCCCAGAAGGTCGACTTCGCCGGCCCGTACCTCCTGGCCCATCAGGACGTGCTGATCCGCGCGGACGACGACTCGATCACCAAGCCGTCGGACCTGAACAACAAGAAGCTGTGCTCGGTCACCGGCTCCACCTCCGCCCAGAACGTCAAGACGAAGCTCGCCCCGCAGGCGCAGCTGCAGGAGTACGGCGGCTACTCCGAGTGCCTGACCGGCCTGGAGAACGGCGTCATCGACGCCCTGACCACGGACGACTCGATCCTCGCCGGATACGCGGCGCAGGACGAGTTCAAGGGCAAGTTCAAGCTCGCCGGCTTCAAGATGAGCAACGAGAACTACGGCATCGGCGTCCAGAAGGGCAGCGAACTCAAGGCGCAGATCAACACCGCCCTGGAGAAGATGGTCGCCGACGGCTCCTGGGACGCGGCCGTGAAGAAGAACTTCGGCCCGGCCGGCTATCAGAACGAACCCGCCCCGCAGATCGGCGTCATCGTCAAGTGAGCAGGCCGACGTGTTCGACTTCCTCGAAGGGTACGACCTGTGGGGAGCCTTCTGGGTGACGGTGCAGCTCACCGTCTACTCGGCGATCGGCTCCCTGATCTGGGGGACGCTGCTGGCCGCGATGCGCGTCAGCCCCGTCCCCCTGATGCGGGGCTTCGGTACCGCCTACGTCAACATCGTCCGCAACATCCCCCTCACCGTCATCATCGTCTTCACCTCGCTGGGCCTCTTCCAGACCCTCGGCGTCGACATGGGCGCCAAGGACTTCACCACCATCAACTTCCGGCTCGCGGTGCTCGGGCTGATCGCCTACACCTCCGCCTTCGTCTGCGAGGCGCTGCGGTCCGGCATCAACACCGTGCCCGTCGGCCAGGTCGAGGCGGCCCGCGCCATCGGGCTCGGGTTTCCGCAGGTGCTGCGGCTGATCGTGCTGCCCCAGGCCTTCCGCTCGGTCGTCGGGCCGCTCGCCAACGTGCTGATCGCCCTGACCAAGAACACCACCGTGGCCGCCGCCATCGGTGTCGCCGAGGCGGCCCTGCTGATGCGGGAGATGATCGAGAACGAGGCCCAGCTGATCCTCATCTCGGTGATCTTCGCGGGCGGCTTCATCTGCCTCACCCTCCCCACCGGACTCTTCATGGGCTGGCTGGCCAAGAAGGTGGCGGTGAAGCGATGAAACCCGGCACCCCCGTCCTCTACGACGTGCCCGGACCCCGCGCCCGACGGCGCAACGTCCTCTACACCGTGCTCTTCCTGCTGGCCGTCGCCGGGCTGGTCTGGTGGGTGGTCAGTGCCCTCGCCGAGAAGAACCAGCTGACCGGGGCCAAGTGGGAGCCCTTCTTCACGGACCCCCGCACCTGGACGACGTACCTCCTGCCCGCCCTGAAGAACACCCTCATCGCGGCGGCACTCGCCATGGTCATCGCCCTGCCCCTGGGAGCCCTGTTCGGCATCGGCCGGCTCTCCGACCACCGCTGGGTGCGGGGCGTGTCCGGCACGGTCGTGGAGTTCTTCCGCGCCATCCCGGTCCTCATCCTGATGCTCTTCGCCAACGCGGCCTACTCCGAGTTCACCGACGTCAGCCCGGAGACGCGCCCCCTGTACGCCGTCGTCACCGGACTCGTCCTCTACAACGCCTCCGTCCTCGCCGAGGTCGTCCGGGCGGGGATCCTCGCCCTGCCCCGCGGCCAGACCGACGCCGCCCAGGCCATCGGCATGCGCAAGGGCCAGACGATGACGTACGTCCTGCTGCCGCAGTCGGTCACCGCGATGCTTCCCGCCCTGGTCAGTCAGCTCGTCGTCATCGTGAAGGACACCGCGCTCGGCGGGGCCATGCTCGGCTTCTCCGAACTGCTCGCCTCCGTCCGGCCCATGAGCGCGAACTACGGCGCCAACACCATCGCGAGCTTCACGATCGTCGCCGTCGTCTTCGTGATCCTCAACTTCGCGCTCACCACCTTCGCCGGGCGGCTGGAGCGCAGGCTGCGGCGCGCCAAGCGGTCGACGGGCGCGGTCGTCGGTGCCGAGGCGGTGGACGAACTGGCCCGGCCCGGCGAGCACATCGGACCGGCCGACGGCCCGAAGTGACACGTCCTCCCGGGTGAATCGGCCCATCCGCGAGGGCCGCGGTGCCGAAGGGAAGGACATGACCCCTTCCGGATCCCCGCGCGAGCCCTCGTCCCAGCCCACGCCCGACGCGACGCGCGGGCCGACCGCGCCACCCCCGCCCGGGACGGCGCGCGAGCCCACCCGCACCGACCGTCTCCTGGCCGCCCTCGGCGGGCTCCTCGCCGGATACGTCTCCCTCGCCGTCGCCGAACTGGCCGCCGCCGCGGTCCGTCCCGAAGCCGGACCCGTCACGGCGGTCGGAGGCGCCGCCATCGACCTCACCCCGGCGGCGGTCAAGAACTGGGCCATCGTCGCCTTCGGCGAGAGCGACAAGATCGTCCTTCTGCTCGGCATCCTCGTCGTGCTCGCCGTCCTCGCCGTCGCCCTGGGCCTGCTGGCCCTGCGCCACCGCCGGGCCGGCGCGGCCGGGGTGCTCGCCTTCGGCGTGGTCGGCGCGCTCGCCGCCGTGAGCCGCCCGGACTCCGACTCCGCGACGGACGCGCTGCCCTCACTGGCCGGAGCCGTGGCGGGCGCGCTCCTGCTGTACGTCCTGATCGGCCGGCTGCTGGGGCCCCGCCCCTCGGCCGCGCCGGAGGCGGCCGTCGGCGCCGCGCGCCGCAGCTTCCTCGTGGTCGCCGCAGGCAGCGCCGTCGCCGCGACCGGAGCGGCCGCGCTCGGCCGCACCCTCGGCGGCACCCGCGCGCAGGACGCGGTGGCCTCCCGCACGGCGCTGCGGCTGCCCCCTCCCGCGTCCCCGGCGCCCGCCGTGCCCCCGGGAGCGCAGCTTCCCGTCCCGGGCATCAGTCCCTTCACCACCCCGAACAGGGACTTCTACCGCGTCGACACCGCTCTCGTCGTCCCCAAGGTCGACGCCGGCGGCTGGCGGCTGCGCGTCCACGGCCTGGGCGTGACCCGCGAACTGCGCCTCACCCTCGACGACCTGCTCGGCCGCGAGGTGGTCGAGCGGGACATCACCCTCGCGTGCGTCTCCAACGAGGTCGGCGGGCCGTACGTCGGCAACGCCCGCTGGCTCGGCGTCCGACTGGCGGACCTCCTGCGCGAGGCCGGGGTGACGCCGCCCTCCGCCGGGGGACCCGCCGACCAGCTCGTCGCCCGCTCGGTGGACGGCATGACGATCGGGACCCCGGTCGAGCAGGTGATGGACGGCCGGGACGCCCTCCTCGCCTTCGGGATGAACGGCGAGCCGCTCCCCTTCGACCACGGTTTCCCGGTCCGTATGCTCGTTCCCGGTCTGTACGGCTACGTCTCCGCCTGCAAGTGGATCGAGGAGATCGAGCTCACCACCTTCGACTCCTACGACGCCTACTGGGTGCCGCGCGGCTGGGCGGCCGAGGCGCCCGTCAAGACGCAGTCCAGGATCGACACCCCGCGGTCGTTCGCCCGGCCGAAGCCGGGCGCCGTGATGGTCGCCGGAGTGGCCTGGGCGCAGCACCGGGGCATCGAGCGGGTCGAGGTACGGATCGACGAGGGCCCGTGGCGGGACGCCCGGCTGGGGACCGAGGACAGCCGGGACACCTGGCGCCAGTGGTCGTACCCCTGGGAGGCGACGTCCGGCCGCCACACCCTCACGGTCCGCGCCACCGACGGTACGGGCCAGGTGCAGACCGAGCGCCGGACGGACACCATGCCCGACGGCGCGAGCGGGTGGCACTCGGTCGTCGTGACGGTCGACTGACGGGCGCACGGGCGCACGGGCCGACGGAGACGGACGCGGCGCGCGCACGAACGGGTGGCGGGAGGCGGCCGGAGCCGCCACCCGCCACCCGCCGGGGCGTCACGCGTGGACCGCGAGTGGGCCGTGCCTACTTCAGATACGGCCCCGCCACCCCGATCCGGCCGGGTCCGTCGAGGACGAACACCCGCAGGTTGCCCTTGCCCGGCGCGGCGGCGGTCAGCGTGCCGTCGGTGACGGTCCGCCGCTCGCCGGTGACGGCGTCGGTGTAGGTGCCGTTCGGGATGCCGGTGAAGGTGGCGCCCCCCGAGACGGTGACGAGGGCGAAGCTGTCCGTCGCGCCGCTGGTGTAGCGGCGCTTGAACGCCATCCCGCCCTGGACGCCCGCGGTCGAGTACTGGCCCGTCTGCAGGGCCGGGATCGCCCTGCGGATCTGATTGAGGCGCTGGACGTGCTTGACCAGGGGCTGCTGCAGCGTGGTGGCGACGGCGCCGGTGGCCGAGTCGACCCGGGAGAAGTCGGACGCCGTGACGTCGCCCGCCACGTGGTCGCCGTAGTAGGCGCGACCGGTGGTCGCCAGCGGGCAGGTGGGCCCGCAGTCGATCTTCTTGCCCTTCTGGAACTCGATCTCGGAGCCGTAGTAGAGGGTCGGGATGCCGCGGAAGGTCCACATCAGCGACATGTTCTCGGCCCAGGCGTCGGTACCGCCCGCGTACCGCTCGTGGCCCTTGTTGGGACCGTAGTCGTGGCTGTCGACGTAGACGACGTTGTAGGTGGCGTCGTTGTAGCTGTCGTCGGAGTCCTTGCCGTTGTGGAAGGCGTTGTCCGCGTCGCCGAAGTTCATGTGCATGCGCATGTCGATGACGTGCATCCCGGAGAACCTGCTGTGGTCCGGGGCGTGGTAGGTGTTGCCGTTGAGGAAGGCGTTGGTGGACGTCGGCTGGTTCGCCGTGCCCTGCTGCTGCTCGTAGTCGTACATCTCGAGCGCGGCCTTGGTGTCGTCGGCGTCGTACTCCTTGCGCTCCTTCCACGTGAAGAACTGGGCGGAGTGGTTGACCGAGCCGCGGTTCCACTTGTCGTTGACGAAGGAGGCGACCTCTCCGAAGACGAAGAAGTTCCTCGCCGCCTCGGCGCCGTGCCGCTGGGTGACGCGTTCCTGGATGGCGGGCAGGAAGCGGCGGTTCCAGGTGGTGCGCGGGATGTGGACGGCGGTGTCGACGCGGAAGCCGTCGACCCCCATGTCGATGTACTTGTCGTACGCGCCGATCAGGTAGTTCTGCACCTGGGCGTTCTCGGTGTTGAAGTCGGCGAGGTCGTCGTGCAGCCAGCAGGAACGGGAGTCCTCGCCCTCCCAGTTGCCGATCCAGCAGTTGTGGTAGAGCGACTTCGGGAACATGCCGGAGGTGGGGCTGGGCCACTGGCAGTTGTAGATGCGGTAGCCCTCCGGGGAGGTGTACTGCGTCGGGGCGCCCCAGTTGACGCAGGTGTTCCCGGTCGGCTCGGCCGTCGACCACAGGTCGCCGTTGTAGTACGACTTCCCCGACTTCGGCTCGACGGTCAGGCCGTCGTACTCGAAGGACGCGGAGGGCTCGTCGTAGTGCCAGCTCCACTGGCTGTCACGGACGCCGTACACCTTCGGGGTGAACAGGCCCTTGGCTCCCCAGCGCGAGGAGTGGTTGTAGACGACGTCCTGGTAGATCTTCATGCCCTTGGCATGGGCCGCGTTGATCAGGTCCTGGTAGGAGGCGCCGGCCGACTCCAGGCGGGGGTCGACCTTGTAGAAGTCCCAGCCGTGGTAGCCGTGGTAGTCGTAGTCCGACCGGTTGAGGACCACGGGCGTGATCCACACGGCGGAGAAGCCGAGCCCCTTGATGTAGTCCAGCTTCTTCACCAGACCCTTGAAGTCGCCGCGGAACATCGGGTCGTCGTTGGCGGCGTTGCCCGACTTCTGGTGCTGGCTCCCGCCGCGGTTGTTCGTCGCGTCGCCGTCGCTGAAGCGGGCGGTCAGGACGAAGTAGATCGGGTCCTTGCGCGGGTCGGTGCCCAGCGGCTTGCCGGGGGTGGCCGCGGGCGGCTTCGCGCCCGTGGTCGCCGTCGCCGAGGCGGAGGCCGCGGAGACGTTCCCGGCCGCGTCGACGGCCTTCACCGTGTAGGTGTAGGCCGTCCGCTCCTCCAGCCCGGCGTCGGAGAACACGGTCGAGCCGACGTCGCTCACGAAGATGCCGCGGGTGCCGCCGGTGCGGGTCACCTGGTACCGGGTGACCGCCCTGTCGTCGGTGGACGGCTCCCAGGTGAGCACCACCGACACGCCGTCCGCCTTGGCGGTGACGCCGGCCGGCACGGTGGGCGCCCGGGTGTCGGGCACCTCGGCCGCGCACGGGTCGGCGGCGTTCCTGGTGACGACCCGGTCCTTGACCGTGCTCGTACCGGCGGACAGGGCGTAGTCGGCGCCGTTGTTGTTGTCCCAGACGCCGTTGCCGTTGTTGAAGACGGCGGTCAGCGCCGTGGCCACGCCCAGGTCGACGGTCCGCTTCCACCAGCCGGTGCAGGCGGCCTCCATGCCGATGCCGGGGACGGTGGTCCACACCCCGCCGACGGGCCGGTAGTGGAGGTTGGCGGTCGTCCAGCCGAGGGCGGCGGTGGAGTAGTAGACGGTCGCCTTGTTGCCGGGGGCCGGCGGCTCGGCGGGCTCGGTGGCACAGGGGTCGGAGTGGGCGATCACGCCGTCCTTGACGGTGACGTTCCCGGTGCCCAGGTCGTAGTTCCGCCCGCCGTTGTTGTCCCAGGTGCCGGCGGCGTCGGTGAAGGTGGCCTGGAGTCCGTCGGCCGCGCCCAGGGTGACGGTCGTCTTCACCCAGTCCGTGCAGGCCGCCTCCATGCGCAGGCCGGGGACCGTGGTCCAGGATCCGCCGTCGGGCGCGTAGTGCAGGTGGTAGGCCGACCAGTTCTTCGTCTTCGTCGAGTAGAAGACGGTCGCGGTGTTCGTCTCCGCCGCGACCGGCGCCGCCCGGGCGGCCGTCGACCCGGTGGGCGGGGGCACCGCCGTGAGCAGTCCGATGAGGCAGCCGGCCGCGACGGCCGCGGCCGGGGCGCGTCCGGTCAGCCGGAAGGGAGTGGATCGCATGCGTCTCTTCTCCGGAAACAGGGCCACGGCGATGACGGGGCCGTGGCGGACAGGGCCCGTCCGGCCCGACGCGCCTCGGACCGGAACGGGAGAGACCGCCGCAGGTTGCTGCAACGACAGTCGGCAACTTGCTGCAAACTCTTGCGAGTCGGGAAGTTACCCGCACATGACAGAGGCGTAAAGGGGCCGCGCACGCGGAATCCGGTGAAGGGGCGGCGTGCGGACCCGAGCCTTTGCCGCTCCGGCCGGCGCGGCGGCGATCGCCTAGAGTCGGACCGGTCCGGGCGCCGCCGCCCGGCCTTACTCCGTGACCGCGACCCACCCCGAGGAGCACCCCGTGACCGACCCGGCGTCCATCGCCACGCAGCAGCAGATCGCCCGGGAACTGGAGGTTTCCGAGTCCTTCGACCCGAGCGCGGAGATCGAGCGCCGGGTGGCCTTCCTCGCCGAGCGCCTCACCGCCACGGGGCTGCGCTGCCTCGTGCTGGGGATCAGTGGCGGCGTGGACTCCACCACCGCGGGCCGGCTCTGCCAGCTGGCCGTCGAGCGGGCGCGGGCCGCCGGCCACGAGGCGACCTTCTACGCCATGCGACTGCCCTACGGAGTCCAGGCCGACGAGCAGGACGCCCAGCTGGCCCTCGGCTTCATCGCCGCCGACCAGGTCCTCACCGTGGACATCAAGCCCGCGGCCGACGCCGCGCTGGAGGCCTGTGTCGCCGGGGGAGTGGCGTTCCGCGACGCCCACCACCAGGACTTCGTCCAGGGCAACATCAAGGCCCGGCAGCGCATGATCGCGCAGTACGCCGTCGCGGGCGCCCACGACGGCCTGGTCGTCGGCACCGACCACGCCGCCGAGGCCGTCTCCGGCTTCTTCACCAAGTACGGCGACGGCGCCGCGGACGTCGTCCCGCTGACCGGCCTGACCAAGCGCCGGGTCCGGGCGGTCGCCGAGGCCCTGGGTGCCCCGTCCACGCTGGTCTGGAAGACCCCGACGGCCGACCTGGAGACCCTGGACCCGGGCAAGCCCGACGAGGACGCGCTCGGCGTGACGTACGACGACATCGACGACTTCCTGGAGGGCAAGCCGGTCGGCGACGCCGCTTTCGCCTCGATCGTCCGCCGTTACGAACTCACCGACCACAAGCGCAGGCTTCCCCTGGCACCCTGAGCGCGCCCCCGCCGCCGGGCATGGTGGACGGGTGATGTGGCGCGACCATCCGGGCCCCTCCGCGTGGCGCGGGTCCGGGTGGCCGGCCCGGTGGTGTGCCCTGAGGGGACGACTCACGGCGCCATCCCCGGAAGGAAGACCTCCATGCTCGGACAGTCGGCCGCGTTCAGCGGCTTCTCGGTGAACGACCTCGGCGAGGCCCGGCGTTTCTACGCCGACACGCTGGGCCTCCCGGTCGAGGAGACCGGCGAGGGGGACATGCGGATGCTCACCCTCAGTCTCGGCAGCGGCGCCAAGGTGATGGTGTACCCGAAGGACGACCACACGCCCGCGACCTTCACGATCCTCAACTTCCCCGTGGACGACGTCGAGGCCGTCGTCGACGAGCTCGTCCGCCGCGGGGTGACCTTCGAGAAGTACCCCCAGTTCGACGCGGACGAGAAGGGCATCGTGCGGGCCGGGGGCGGGCCGACGATCGCCTGGTTCACCGACCCCGCCGGAAACGTCCTCTCCGTCCTGCGCGACAGCTGACGTCCTTCGGGAAGGGCCTCGACGGATCGCCCCGGTGGAGCGCGGCTGCTGTTACCCTCATCCGCACCTAGTCAACTAGTTGCTTATGGGGTGGGTCCGCATGCATCCGTTCCGCCAGGCCGTCGAGGCCGACGACCACGCCGCCATCGAGGCCCTGCTCGCCGAGGAGGTCGTCTTCACCAGTCCGGTGGCCTTCAAGCCGTACGCGGGCAAGGCGATCACCGCCGCGATCATCCGCGGGGTCGGCCGGGTCTTCACCGACTTCCGCTACGTCCGCGAGATCGCCGGGGCCGACGGGCGCGACCACGCCCTCGTCTTCACGGCGAAGGTCGGGGACAAGGAGATCAACGGCTGCGACTTCCTGCACATCGACGAGGAGGGCCGGATCGACGACTTCGTCGTCATGGTCCGGCCGCTCTCCGCGGCCACCGCCCTGGCCGAGGCGATGGGGGCGCAGTTCGACCGGATCGCACGCGAGGCGGCGCAGGCGTCCCCGGCCGGGTGAAGCGCCGGCCCCGGGTCCCTCAGAGGGAGGCGCGCAGCGCCGGGAGGAGCTCCCGCTCCGCCCACTCGATGTACGGCTCCTGGTGCTCCCCGCCGATCTGGACGAGCGCGACGTCGGTGAACCCCGCCTCGGTGTAGGGCCGGACCGCCTCGACGAAGGCGTCGACATCCGAGCCGCAGGGGATCGACTCGGCCACGTCCTCGGGGCGTACGAACTGGGTGGCACCGGCGAAGCCCTCGGGGCCGGGCAGCTCGGAGTTCACCTTCCAGCCGCCGCCGAACCAGCGGAACTGGTCGTGAGCGCGCTTGATCGCCGCGTCCCGGTCGGTGTCGTAGCAGACGGGCAGCTGGCCGACCCGCGGCTTGCCCGCCCCGCCGTGCCGGTCGTAGGCGTCGAGGAGTTCACTCTTCGGCTCCACGGCGATCACGAGGTCGGCGAGCCGCCCGGCGATCTCGCAGGACCGGTCGCCCGACACCGCCACCCCGATCGGCGGCGGCTCGTCGGGCAGGTCCCAGAGCCGGGCGTTCTCCACATCGAAGTGGGCGCCGTGACGGCTCACGTTCCCGCCCTCGAAGAGCGACCGGATGATGTCGAGGGCCTCCTCCAGCATCTCCAGCCGGACGTGGGCGGCGGGCCATCCCGCGCCCACCACGTGCTCGTTGAGGTTCTCGCCCGAGCCCAGCCCCAGCCGGAACCGCCCCTCGCTGAGCAGCTGCATCGTCGCGGCCTTCTGGGCCACGACCGCCGGGTGGTACCGGACGGTGGGACACGTCACGTACGTCATGAGGGGGATCCGGGAGGTGGCCTGCGCGGCCGCGCCGAGCACACTCCAGGCGTACGGCGCGTGGCCCTGGCTCTCCAGCCAGGGGAAGTAGTGGTCCGAGGTCACGGAGAAGTCGAATCCCGCCTCCTCCGCCCGCACCACGTGCGCCACCAGGTCCCGGGGGCCGGCCTGCTCGGTCATCATCGTGTATCCGAAGTTCGCCATGTCCCGCGCGTTGCCGGTGGCCGAGGGGGAGAAACATCCCCGGGGAGCCGTCCGGTGGTTTCCCCCCCGTACGCCAGGGGAAGCCGCCGCGTGAGGAGGTGCGAGGTGACAGGACGCGAGGACGGGACGCGCGATCACGCCACGCGCGAGGGCGAGGGCGCGCACGCGCGCGCCCGCTACGAGCGCGACAAGGCCGAGAACCTGCTCCAGCGGGCACGCGGGAGCGCCGACCCCGAGGAGGCCGCGCGCCTGCGCGACCAGGGGGAACAGCTCAAGGAGGGCAGCGAGCGCGCCCTGCGCGAGGAACCGGGGCCGCCCGCCGACGACCTTCACGAGGAGTACCCCGGCTGACGCGCGTCCGGCCCGGCGGTGAGGAGGTCTGCGCATGAGCGGCACCACCGGGGGCGGCGGTCGGGAGTACGGCGCCACGCCCTACCTGCCCGCGCGAGGCGGTCTGACGGCACATCGACGGGCCGCCGCAGACTGTCGCGGCTGCCCGCTCTTCGAGGAGGCCGCCGCGACGGTCTTCGGCCGGGGCGATCCCGCCGCTCGCGTCCTCCTCGTGGGGGAGCAGCCCGGCGACCAGGAGGACGGAAGGGCGAGCCCTTCGTCGGGCCGGCCGGCCGGTTGCTCTCCGCGGCGCTGCGGGACGCCGGGATCGACGAGGCGGAGGCGTACCTCACCAACGCCGTCAAGCACTTCACGTTCACGCGCTCGGGACCGGGGAAGCGCCGCATCCACAAGGCGCCGAGCCTGCGCGAGACGACCGCCCGCCACCCGTGGCTGGAGGCCGAGCTGCGGCTGGTCGACCCCGACGTGGTCGTCGTCCTCGGAGCCACGGCCGGCAAGGCGGTCCTCGGCCGCTCCTTCCGCGTGAGCGCCGACCGCGGCGCCGTGCTCTCCCTGCCCGGCACGGACGGGCAAGGCCCGCGGACGGTGGCGACGCTGCACCCGTCGGCCGTCCTGCGCGCGGACGACCGGGACACGGCGTACGCCGGGCCTCGTCGCCGACCTGCGGGTGGCGGCCGGCGCACTGTGAGCACCCGGCCGTCGGTTGATCCCCGTCCTTCCGGATGACCCCCCGGGCCCCCGGCGAACGGGTGAAATCGGCCGTGCCTTCGGGTGGCCCGGCTGCCCGTACGCGTGTTCCGCCGTGGAAAGGGCACCCGGGCCCCATGGCCCCCATGACACTCGACAGCACCGCCGCCCTGCTCCTCAAGGGGTACGCCTGGCTGCCCGACCGGCGCCGCCGCAACGGCGGAGCCCCCGTGCGCACCCGGCTTCTCGGGCGGCCCGCCGTCGCCCTGCACGGCCCCGACGCGGTGCGCTTCTTCTACGACGAGGAGCACGTCCGGCGGCACGACGCCCTGCCCGGGCCCGTCCTGGACACGCTCTTCGGCCGAGGCGCCGTCCACACCCTCGACGGCGAGGACCACCGGGCGCGCAAGGCGCTCTTCCTGACCGAGCTGACCGGGCCCGCGGCCGTCGCGGAACTGGTCGACATGGTCCGGGCGGAGTGGCAGCGCGCCTTCGCCCCGCCGCACGGCCGCCACACCGTCCTCTTCGACGAGGCCGCGCTGGTCCTGGCCCGCGCCGTCTGCGCCTGGACCGGCCTACCGCTGACCGACGAGCAGATCCGGATCATGGCCCGGGACTGCGTCGCCATGGTCGACGGCTTCGCCACCCCGGGACCGCGCCATCTCCGGGCCCGGCGCGCCCGCGCACGGCAGGAAGAGGTCCTGGCGGACCTGGTGGAGGAGACCCGGGCCGGTGCGACCCGTGCGCCCGCGACGCCGTTCGACGCGATCGTCCGTCACCACGACGCCGACGGCACGGTCCTCGACCCGCACACCGCGGCCGTCGAATTGCTCAACATCGTCCGGCCCACCGTCGCCATCGCCTGGTTCGTCACCTTCGCCGCCCACGCCCTGCACCGATGGCCCGAGCAGCGCTACCTGCTCCGCGAGGACGACGGTTCGTACGCGGAGCCCTACACCGAGACCTATGCCGAGCCCTTCGCCCACGAGGTCCGGCGTTTCTACCCCTTCGCGCCCTTCGTCGGGGGCCTCGCCGCCACCGACCTCAGGCTCGACGGCGCCGACATCCCCGCCGGCACCCTCGTCCTGCTCGACGTCTACGGCCAGAACCACGACCCCGCGCTCTTCGAGGACCCCTACCGCTTCGACCCGGAGCGGTTCCTCCGCCGGCCGCCGCACCGCGACGAACTGATCCCGCAGGGCGGGGGCGACGCCAAGAGCGGTCACCGGTGCCCCGGCGAGGACATCACCGTCGCCGTGCTCGCCGCCCTCTCGACCGAGCTGGCCCGGCTCGACTACACGGTTCCCGAGCAGGACCTGCGGATCCCCCTCCACCGCGTGCCCACCCGCCCCCGCAGCGGATTCCTGATCGTTCCCCACCCCGCCTGAGGGACCGGGGAGCGCCGGGCGGCCCCGAACGGCCCGGTCCCGCGTGCGGCCGCGCGGGGCCCGGCCTGGAATGGGGTGATGACCGCGCCTCCCGACGACTGCCTCGCGCGCAACGAGTGGATCTGCGGCGCCTATCTGTCCTCGCGGCGAGAGATCCTCACCGACGCCGTCGTCCAGCACCTCCAGCTGACCTCGGTGTCCATCGCCCTCGGCGTGCTGCTCGCCGTGCCCCTCGCCGTCGCCGCCCGCCGCTGGCGCTGGAGCGCCGGTCCCGTGCTCGGCGTGACGACGGTCCTCTACACGATCCCCTCCCTCGCGATGTTCTCGCTGCTCCTGCCCCTCTACGGGCTGAGCGCCTCCCTCGTCGTCGCCGGGCTCGTCCTGTACTCGCTCACCCTGCTCGTACGGAACATCCTCGCCGGGCTCCGCGCCGTCCCCGAGGACATCCGCCAGGCCGCCCGCGGCATGGGCTACGGCCCCGTGCGCCTGCTGCTCGCCGTCGAGCTCCCCCTCGCCCTGCCCGCCGCCATGGCGGGCCTGCGCATCGCCACCGTCTCAGCCGTCTCCCTGGTCACCATCGGCGCGATCGTCGGCCACGGCGGCCTCGGCAACCTCATCTACTCCGGAATGAACACCTACTTCAAGGCGCAGGTCCTCACCGCCTCCGTCCTCTGCGTGCTCATCGCCGTCGTCGCCGACCTGCTCCTCCTCGGCCTGCAACGGCTCCTGACCCCGTGGACGGCGCCGGCCCGCGGGCGGGCCGCGTGAACACGCTCGCCGCCACCTGGGACTGGCTGACCGACGCCGCGAACTGGTCCGGCGAGAACGGCGTCAGCCGCCGCCTCGTCGAGCACCTGCTCCTCACCGTGGTCTGCCTCGCGCTCAGCTGCGTCCTCGCGCTGCCCGTCGCCCTGGTCCTCGGACACCTCGGCAAGGGAGGGGCGCTCGCCGTCAACCTCTCCAATGTCGGCCGCGCGGTGCCCACCTTCGCCGTCCTGGTTCTGCTGCTGCTCAGCCCGGTCGGGGCGTACGGCTGGTGGCCCACGATCATCGCCCTGGTGCTCTTCGCCGTACCTCCTCTGCTGACCAACGCGTACGTGGGGATGCGCGGTGTCGACGCCGACGTGGTCCGGGCCGCGCGAGGCATGGGGATGACCGGGAGCCAGACGCTGTTCCGGGTCGAGCTTCCGCTCGCCCTGCCCCTCGTCCTCACCGGAGTCCGCGTCGCCGCCGTCCAGCTCGTCGCCACCGCGACCGTCGCCGCGCTGGCCGGCGGCGGGGGGCTCGGCCGCGTCATCACCGCGGGATTCAACCTCGCGTCCACCCCGCAGGTCGTCGCCGGAGCCGTCCTGGTCGCGCTCCTCGCGCTCGCCGTCGAGGGCGTCTTCGAAGCGACCCGTCGGTGGCTCGCCCCCGCCCAGACGCGGAGGAGCACCGGATGAGGCCGCACCGGACGGCCTGCGTCCTCGCCGTCATCCTCGCCCTCGGCGGCTGCGCCACCGGACCGTCCCTGGAGGACCGGGGCGCCCTCACCGCCCCGCCCGGAGACAGCCGACGGCTCACGATCGGCACGGCGGGCTTCACCGAGAGCGAGCTGCTCGCCCGGATGTACGCGCTGCTCCTGGAGCACGCCGGCTACGACACCGAGATCCTGTCCGTCACCAACCGGGAGCTGTACGAACCGGCCCTGGAGAGCGGTCAGGTCGACGTCGTTCCTGAGTACGCGGCGACGTTCGCGGACTGGCTCAACGCCAAGGCCAACGGCCCTGGGGCGCCGACCGTCGGCTCGCCCGACCTCGCCGCCACGATGACCGCCCTGCGCCGCCTCGCCGGCCCGCGCGGACTGACCGTCCTCGACCCCGGCCGGGCCGTCGACCAGAACGCCTTCGCCGTCACCTCCGCCTTCGCCGGCCGCCACCGGCTGAGGACGCTCAGCGACCTGGGGGCGGCGAAGCTGCCCGTACGGCTCGCGGCGGGCGACGAGTGCGTGCGACGGCCCTATTGCGCGCCCGGGCTGAGGGAGACGTACGGGATCGACGTCACGGCCGTCGACCCGAAGGGCGTGGGCACCACCCAGGCCAAGCAGGCGGTGCAGAGCGGTCAGGACCAGATGGTCCTGACGACGACCACGGACGCGACCCTGGACGACTTCGGGCTCGTCCTGCTGGAGGACGACCGGCGTCTGCAGAACGCCGACCACATCGTCCCGGTCGTCAACCGCTCCCAAGCGGGCGGCGAGGGGGTCACCCGGGCCCTCGGCCGCCTGAACACGGTGCTCACCACGGCCGATCTGGCCCGCATGAACGAAGAGGTGGACAGCTGGCGCCGGCTTCCCGAGGACGTGGCGAGGAGCTACCTGGTCGGAAAGGAGCTTCTTCCGGCCGGTGGCTGACCGGCGGTGAAGCGGCGGCCGGCCCCGTCGGCGGTGTGCCTCCCGCGGACGCGGCCCTCAGGCGTCGGCGATCGAGTCGAACTCGACCTCGTCGCGCCCGACGCCCCGCACGTCCGCGTCGACGGAACGGCGCAGCGCCTCATGGAGTCCCGCCGGGGTCAGGACGCCGAGGAAGCGCGGGCCGTCGAGGACGGCCACCCAGCCCGCGTCGTGCTGGAGCATCTCGCCGAAGGCCCGCTTCAGCGGCGCGCCGACCGGCACCCACGCCTCCATCCGGCGCGCCAGGTCGCCGACCGTGCCCTCCTCGCCGGCGAGGGCCAGCGCCTCGGCCGCCACCCAGCCGTGCAGCTCCCCGCCCTTTCCGAGGACCACCGCCCACCGTGCTCCGTCGGCCCGCAGCCGGGCCGCGGCGGCGGAGGCCGCCTCGTCCAGGCGGGCGACCGGCGGCTGGTCGAGGTCGTCCGGCTCGATCGCGGTCACCGAGAGCCGCTTGAGGCCGCGGTCCGTGCCGACGAACTCGGCGACGTACGGGCTGGCGGGGGCGCCGAGGACGGCCCCCGGCGTGTCGAACTGCTCGATACGCCCCTGTCCGTACACGGCGATCCGGTCGCCCATCCGGACGGCCTCCTCGATGTCGTGGGTGACCAGGAGGACCGTCTTGCGGACGGTGGCCTGGAGGTTCAGGAACTCGTTCTGCAACCGTTCGCGGACCACCGGGTCCACCGCCCCGAACGGTTCGTCCATGAGCAGGACGGGCGGGTCGGCGGCCAGCGCCCGGGCCACCCCGACCCGCTGGCGCTGTCCGCCGGAGAGCTGGGCCGGGTACCGCCCGCCGTACGTCCCGGGGTCGAGACCGACGAGGTCGAGGAGTTCGGCGGCGCGGGCCCGGGCTCTCGACCTCTTCCACCCGAGGAGGGCCGGCACGGTCGCGGCGTTCTCGAGGACGGTGCGGTGCGGGAAGAGGCCGCCCTGCTGGATGACGAAGCCGATGCTCCTGCGGAGCCTGACCGGGTCGACCGTGGAGACGTCCTCGCCGTTGACCAGGATGCGGCCCGAGGTGGGTTCGATGAGCCGGTTGACCATCATCATCGTGGTCGTCTTGCCGCATCCGGACGGACCGACCAGGGTGACCAGTTCGCCCTCGGCGACCTCGAAGGAGAGGCCGTCGACGGCCGTGGTGCCGTCCGCGTACACCTTGCCGACCTGCTCGAACCGGATCATGGATCCACGCTAGGAGCGGTGCGTGCGCCGCGCACGGGGACCGGGGCCGTCCGGGACGCTCCGAGCGGCGGGACCAGGGCGGACCGGGGCAGAGCCGGGGGCGGACGGAAGCGGCCGGGGGACAGCCCGCTGAACACCGTCTGTTGTCATGACCCTTGCGACGCCGTCGTTCCGGCTGCTATCCATTGGTTAGGAAACTTTCCTTCCAATCCATCGTTCCGTGGAGACCCCCATGACATCGGCACGATCGGCTCGTCCCCGCCTCCGCTCCCTCGGCGCCGCCGGCGCGGCCGTGGCCGCCCTGCTCCTCGGCCTCGCCGCCTCACCGCACCAGACCGCGGCCGCCGCCCCCGCCCCCGTCACCGGCGAACCCGCGGCGGCCGCCGTGCCGGTGGGAAGCCCGGCCGCGGTCAACGGCCAGCTCAAGGTGTGCGGCACCAAGCTCTGCAACCGGTACGGCAAGCCCATCCAGCTGCGCGGCATGTCCAGCCACGGCACGCAGTGGTACAGCCAGTGCCTCACCGGCGGCTCCCTCGACGCGCTCGCCAAGGACTGGAAGGCGGACGTCCTGCGCGTCTCCACCTACGTCCAGGAGGAGGGGTACGAGACCGACCCGCGCAAGTACACCGACCTGGCCCACGCGCTCATCGAACAGGCCACGGCCCGTGGGATGTACGTGATCGTCGACTGGCACATGCTCGACCCGGGCGACCCCCACCACAACCTCGCCCGCGCGAAGACCTTCTTCACCGAGATCGCCCAGCGCCACGGCGCCAAGACCAACCTCCTCTACGAGATCGCCAACGAGCCCAGCGGCGTCTCCTGGTCCCGCGTCAGGAGCTACGCCGAGCGGCTCATCCCCGTGATCCGCGCCAAGGACGCCGAGACCCCGGTCCTCGTCGGCACGCGCGCGTGGTCCTCGCTCGGCGTGTCCGAGGGCGCGAACGAGTCCGAGGTGGTCGCCGACCCGGTGAGGGCCTCCAACGTCATGTACACCTTCCACTTCTACGCGTACTCGCACCGCGACGAGTACCTGAACACCCTCTCCCGCGCCGCCGACAGGCTGCCCGTCTTCGTCACCGAGTTCGGCACCCAGAACTACGCCGGTGAAGGCACCGACGACTTCGCCATGACCCAGCGCTACCTCGACCTCATGGCCGCCAAGAAGATCAGCTGGGTCAACTGGAACTTCTCCGACGACCACCGCAGCGGCGCCGTCTTCCGCACCGGCACCTGCGACCGCAACGGCCCCTGGACCGGGACCTCCGCGCTCAAGCCCGCCGGCGTGTGGATCCGGGAACGGATCAGGACCGCCGACGACTTCCCGACCTCCTGACACCTCCCCGAGGCACGGGCGTCCTCCCGACGCCCCCTCGATGCGCCCCCGCTCCACGCACTGTGATCCACTGGGCGGGCGGGGGCGCATCGAACAGGAGCGGCAGTGACCCGTTACCGCCAGCCCGGCCTCGTCCTCACCGACCACCGCTTCAGCGTGCCGCTCGACCACGCCGATCCCGAGGGCGAGCGGATCGAGGTCTACGGACGCGAGGCCGTCGCGAGCGACCAGGCCGGAGCGGACCTTCCGTGGCTGGTGTACCTGGAGGGCGGACCCGGCTTCGGCGCGCGCCGCTTCATCGGCCGGCAAGCCTGGCTCGGCCGGGCCGTCCAGGAGTTCCGCGTCCTCCTCCTCGACCAGCGCGGCACCGGACACTCCACGCCGGCGAACCGCCAGACGCTGCCCCTGCGCGGAACCCCGCGGCAGCAGGCCGACCACCTCGCCCACTTCCGCGCCGACTCCATCGTCAAGGACTGCGAGCTGATCCGGCGACGGCTCACCGGCGGAGCCCGCTGGACCGTCCTGGGCCAGAGCTTCGGCGGGTTCTGCGCCGTCCACTACCTCTCCACCGCCCCCGAGGGCCTCCAGACCGTCCTGATCACCGGCGGCCTGCCCTCCCTGCACCACGACGCCGACGCGGTCTACCGGGCCGCCTTCCCGCGCATGCGGCGCAAGGCCGAGGCTCATTACGCCCGCTATCCGCAGGACGTCGAACGCGCCCGCCGGATCGCGGCCCATCTCGTCGAACGCCCGGTCAGCCTGCCCAACGGCGGCCTGCTCACCGCGCCGTCCTTCCAGTCCCTCGGCAGCCTCCTCGGCGGCGGCGAGGGCACCCACCAGCTCCACCTCCTCCTGGAGGACGCGTTCGTCCCGACCGCCGAAGGGCCGGCCCTGTCGGACGCCTTCCTGGAGAACGTCCAGTACCTCCTCTCGCACGCGGGACACCCGCTGTACGCCGTGCTCCACGAGGCGATCTACGCCCAGGGGCAGGGCCCCACCGCCTGGGCCGCCGACCGGGTGCGCGCGGAGTTCCCCGGCTTCGACGCCGAGCGGACCCTCACCGGCGACGCCCCGCTCCTCTTCACCGGGGAGACCGTCCACCCCTGGCACTTCGAGACCGACCCGGCGCTGCGCCCGCTGCGCGAGACCGCCCACCTCCTCGCCGAACGCGCCGACTGGGCACCGCTCTACGACCCGGCACGCCTCGCGGCCAACGAGGTGCCCGTCGCCGCGGCCGTCTACCACGACGACCTGTACGTCGACACCGCCCACTCCCTGGAGACCGCCCGCGCCATCCGCGGCCTGCGGACCTGGGTCACCGACGAGTTCGAGCACGACGGCGTGCGGGCGGGCGGCCCCCGCGTCCTCGACCGGCTGCTCGCCCTCGCGCGCGGTGAGGGCTGACCGCCCGACGGCCCGAGCGCCGATGACGGACCGCTCAAGCCGCCCCGGTCCGGGGCGAAACCCCTATCCTGCGCTCATGATCGACACGAACCCCCCGCCTCTGGAAGAGATGCCGGACGACTGGACACGGGCCCTCGCCGTCGTCGCCCACCCCGACGACCTGGAGTACGGCTGCGCCGCCGCGGTCGCCGCCTGGACGGACGCCGGCAAGGAGGTCGCGTACGTGCTCGCCAGCCGCGGCGAGGCCGGGATCGACTCCCTCGCCCCCGCCGTCTGCGGCCCGTTGCGCGAACAGGAGCAGCGCGACAGCGCGGCCGTCGTCGGGGTCTTTGCGGTGGAGTTCCTCCACCACCGCGACGGCGTGATCGAGTACGGCCCCGGTCTGCGCCGTGACATCGCGGCCGCCATCCGGCGGCACCGTCCCGAGCTGGTCGTCACCCTCAACCACCGGGACACCTGGGGCCCGGCGGTCGGCGGCGCGTGGAACACCCCCGACCACGTGGCGGTCGGGCGGGCCACGCTCGACGCGGCGGGCGACGCGGGCAACCGCTGGGTCTTCCCCGAACTGGCCGAGCAGGGCCTGGAACCGTGGGACGGAGTCCGCTGGGTCGCGGTCGCCGGAACGACCACCCCGACCCACGCCGTCGACGCCACACCCGGCCTGGAACGCTCCGTCCGCTCCCTGCTCGCCCACCGCGCCTATCTCGACGGGCTGACGGACACGGACCCGGAGGAGTACGTCCGTACCTTCATCGCCGGCAACAACCAGCGTTTCGCGGACCGGTTCGGCGGCCGTCCCGCCGTCGCCTTCGAGGTGTTCCCGCGCTAGCCTGACCGCCCGTCAGTGCGGTGGGGGAGTGGGGGGCCACGGTGATCGACACGCTCGACAGGGAGATCCCGGAGGGCGAGGAGCGTCTCAGGCTGCACGTCGGCGACGACGGGATCGGTGTGCTGACCCTGTGCCGGCCCGAGAAGCTGAACGGCTGGAGCTGGGAGGCGAGCCGCCAGCTCGGCATCATGGCCGACCGGATCCGCTTCGACGACCGGGTCCGGGTCGTCCTGCTGCGGGCCGAGGGGCGCGCGTTCTGCGCCGGCGTCGACGTCACCGCGCCCGGCGGCGCGATCACGGGCCGCTCGGGCGCCGAACGGACCCAGCGCTACGCCGAAGGCATCCGCTGGGTCCATGAGCGCTTCGCGGTCTTCGCCCGGCTCCCGCAGCCGGTCGTGGCCGCCGTCCAGGGCTACTGCCTCGGTTTCGGCTTCGAGCTCGCGCTGATGGCCGACATGCGCCTGGCGGCCGACGACGCCGTCTTCGCCCTGCCCGAGGCCGGCATCGGCGTCGCGGTGGACGCGGGCGGCGACCTGCGGATCGCCCGCGAGGCGGGCGCCGGCTGGGCGAAGTACCTGGCGCTCACCGGCCGCCGCATCGACGCGGCCACCGCCGAGCGCCTCGGCCTCGTGCAGCGCGTCACGCCGGCCGGCGAACTCGACGCGGCCGCCCGGGAGACGGCGGCCGCGATCGCCGCGGCGGCGCCCCTCGCCGTCCGCGCGATCAAGCGGGACATCGACGCCTACGCCGACCACGGCCTGGACGCCGCCCTCGACCGCGCCGCCCTCGCCTCGGCGCTCACCCTGACGTCCGAGGACGCCCGCGAGGGCTACACGGCGAAGGCGGCCCGCAGGCCCCCGCGCTTCGAGGGCCGCTGACCCGCAAAGGCCGCCCGGCCTACATCTGCGGCGCGGGCTTCAGGACGGCGAAGGCGGCGCCGAAGGGGTCCGCCAGCCATGCGATCCGCCCCACGTCCGGAACGTCCGCCGCCGGCATCAGGACCGACCCGCCGGCGCTCTGCGCCCGGGCGGCCGTCTCGTCCGCGTCCGCCACGGCGAAGTACGGGATCCAGCGCGCCGAGTCCCCGCCGTCCCCCAGCGCGGCGATCCCGCCGAACGAGGCGTCCTGCTGATCGCCCTCGGCCGTGGACAGCACCCGGTAGGTCATACCCGGGGCGTCCATGTCCTGCGACCGCCAGCCGAACAGCCCGCCGTAGAAGTCCACGGCGGCCGCCGGGTCGCCGACGTGCAGCTCGGCCCAGCACAGGGTGTTGTTCTCGGAGGTCTTCTCCAGGCCCATGCGCCCGGGCGGCTGCCGCACCGCGAACTCGGCGCCGCCCGGGTCGGTCAGCTGGGCCATCCGCCCGGCGTCCGGGATGTCGAAGGGCTCGGCGCGCACCCGTCCGCCGGCCTGCGCGGTGGCCTTCGCGGTGGCGTCCGCGTCCGGGGTCTGGAAGTAGAGCATCCAGGCGGAGCCCGCCCCCTCCTGGGTCAGGGCCCCGAGGGCCGCGACCGTCTTGCCGTCGAGCTGGAAGAAGCCGTAGTCGACGTCATCCTGGCCGACGGGAGCGAATTCCCAGCCGAAGACGCCGGAGTAGAACGCGGCGGCGGCCGCCGTGTCGGGGCTGCCCAGGTCGAGCCAGACGGGGGAGCCCGTGGTGAAGTCCGTACCGAGCATGCGAGGCCCTGCCTTTCAGCTTGCGGAGGTCGTCCGGCCACCACAGCCGATCCTCGCCGCGCCGCCCGGGTGCCGCAGCCCGGGCGTCCCGGGATTCATCCGCACGGCTCAGCGCCCGTCAGACCTCGAACCGCCCCCGTCCCAGCTGTTCGCGCACCGGCACCACCGGATCGCCGACCACGCTCCGGCGCTGCCAGTTCGCCCCGTCGACCACGAGCGTGTGCCCGCTGACGAAACGGGCGTAGGGAGAGGCCAGGAAGGTCGCCGCCCAGCCCAGCTCGCGGGGCAGGCCCACCCGCAGCGCCGGCTGCCGTCCGCCGGGTGCCCCCGCGCGGTCGAGACCGGCCCGGATGCCGGCGGTCATGTCCTCGTGCGGCATCAGCCCGGGCACCAGGCCGTTGACCTGGATCCCGTACGGCCCCCATTCCACCGCGAGCGTCTCCACCAGGTTCTTGACCCCGGCCTTCGCCGCCGCCGAGTGCGCGAACCCGGGGCCGCCGGTCCACGCGTACGAGGCGCCGACGTTCACCACCGAGCCCGGGGTCCCGGCGGCGAGATGGCGTCGCGCGAACTCCCGGGTCACGAACCAGGTCCCCGTCAGCGTGATGTCGACGACCGCCCGCCAGCCGTTGGGCGACAGCTCCTCGGCCGGGACGGGAAAGTTGGCGGCCGCGTTGTTCACCAGGACGTGCGGCCGGGACCCGAGCGCCGCCTCGCAGGCGTCGAAGGCGCCCGCGACGGCCTCCGGGTCGCGGATGTCGCAGACCGCGGCCGCCACCCGCGTCCCGCCGAGGGGCGCGAGTGCGAGGCGGGCGGCCTCGAGCCGGGCGGCCGTGCGGCCGACGAGCATCAGCTCGGCCCCGAGGCGGGCGAACTCGGCGGCGATCGCCTTGCCCAGACCCGAGCCGCCCCCGGTCACCAGGACCACCCTCCCGTCGTAGGTCCCCGGCGCGAGCGCGCTCGCGCCGAGCGGGGGAGGGGCGGGCAGTCCCGGCGGGTCGGTCGCTTCGTCCGTCATACGGCATCGATAGCGCGGCGGCCGCGAGAACTGAAGCCCCGCCGCCGGACCAAGCGGCCGCGCCCCGCGCGGGGACACCGGCCCCGGCCGCTCCCGCGCCCGGGGGGCCTGCCACGTCCGGCGCCGCCCTCCCCGTACCCGGCCGGCGCTCA